>CAUJFT010000223.1 GCA_963169475.1 Bacteroidota bacterium
CTCACGCTGTTGTTTTTTTTGTCTTTTTGAGTTTCTCTTTTGTAAATAAGTCTGCCGTATATTTTTGGCAGTGTCCTAAACTGGGATTTATTTCTAATGAAAGAAAAAAGGCGTGGCAGTTTCCGAGCAAACGTAAATTCCCGTATCCATTTGTTGTAGGAGCCTGAAGTTTCTTCAAATAACCTATCAAATTCCGATAGGCAAATGGTTATGTTAATATTTTTGTAATCGAAAAATGCAACTTATGATTATCAACCACTTAAACATATTCAGTATGATTAACCCGAAAAGTCTTAGATTTATTTGAAGGGTAGTTTTTTTTATTCTTACCTTTGGGGTTTTTTTCTTATTGGGTAGATAGGGAGATTTATTTTCCTTGTTTTCGTTTTGAGTATATCGTTCTAAGAGGTTTGATGTGTTTTTTGGAGTTGATGTAGTTATTACAGAGTTTGAGGATTATAATTGATAAAAATAATGTTGGATAGTATTATAAAATTCAGTATAAAGAACAAGTTGGTCATTGGAGTTATGACCTTACTGCTTGTTTTGTGGGGAGGCTGGAGTGCTGGTAATTTGGCAATAGATGCAGTGCCTGATATTACAAATAATCAGGTACAAATTATTACGGTTTGCCCGACACTGGCGGGGCAGGAGGTGGAGCAATTAGTTACTTTTCCGATTGAGCAAAGCATTGCTAACCTTCCGGATTTAGAGGAAACGCGCAGTATCTCGCGATTTGGGCTTTCTGTGATTACGGTTGTATTTGATGATGGGGTAGATATTTATTTTGCTCGACAACTGATTAATGAAAAGCTAAAAGAGGCAGAAGAAAATATTCCCAAAGGTATTGGGAGGCCCGAACTTGCGCCGGTAAGTACCGGTTTGGGGGAGGTCTATCAATATATCCTACACCCTAAAAAAGGAAGTGAGCAAAAATACAACGCCAAAGACCTACGAACGATGCAGGATTGGATTGTAGCACGGCAGCTCAATGGGACAGAAGGGATTGCCGAAGTCAATAGTTTTGGTGGTGAGGTAAAGCAATATGAAGTATCTGTAAATCCTAATCGCCTAAAGGCGATGAATGTAAGCATTAGCGATATTTTTAATGCCCTTGAAAAAAACAATCAAAATACGGGAGGGGCATATATTGATAAAAAACCTAATGCCTACTTTATTCGCGGCATTGGTTTGATTACTTCATTAGAAGACATAAGAAATATTGCGGTGAAGAACATCAATGGAAGTATTCCTATTTTTATTAAAGATATAGCTGAAGTTCAGTTTGGTAAAGCGGTTCGCTATGGTGCTATGACCTATAATGGTGAGGTTGATGCGGTGGGTGGTGTGGTGATGATGCTCAAAGGGGCAAATAGCAACGAGGTGGTACGGCGTGTGAAGGATAAAATTCCTATTATTCAAAAATCATTACCCGATGACATAATTATTGAGCCATATTTGGATAGAACAGAGTTAGTCAGTAGGGCTATTGGTACAGTGGAAAAGAATTTGATTGAGGGGGCTTTAATTGTTATTTTTGTGTTGGTGTTGTTTTTGGGCAATTTACGTGCTGGGCTTATTGTAGCTTCTGCTATTCCGCTGTCCATGCTTTTTGCCTTAGGATTAATGAACGTTTTTGGGGTAAGTGCCAATTTGATGAGTTTGGGTGCGATAGATTTCGGCTTGGTAGTGGACGGTGCTGTGATTATTGTAGAGGCTACTTTGCATCACTTGGGTGTAAGAAAATCCATACAACAACTGACACAGTCAGAGATGGATGCGGAAGTTTTTGCTTCTGCTTCTAAGATTCGTAGTAGTGCTGCTTTTGGAGAAATTATTATTTTAATTGTCTATATCCCGATACTTACCTTAGTTGGGGTAGAGGGCAAAATGTTTACTCCTATGGCTAAAACGGTGGGCTTTGCAATTTTGGGGGCATTGATTTTGTCTTTGACTTATATCCCCATGATGTGCGCCTTGTGTTTATCTAAGAAAATTTCTCACAAACCTACCATCTCGGATAAAATGATGGGCTTTTTTCAAGTGATTTATCAATCGCTTTTGCGAAGGGCTTTGAAGCTAAAATTTATAATTGTCGGAGCTACTATTTTGCTTTTTACTATCAGTCTTTTTGTCTTTAAGAGTTTGGGTGGCGAATTTATTCCGCAGTTGCAGGAAGGCGATTTTGCCTTTCATTGTATCTTACCTCAAGGTAGCTCATTGTCCCAAAGTATTGAAACGTCTATGCAGGCTTCTCGGATTATCAAACAGTTTGACGAAGTAAAGATGGTCGTTGGAAAAACGGGTTCGGCAGAAGTACCCACGGACCCGATGCCGCCGGAGGCTACTGATATGATGATTATCTTAAAACCCCAAAAAGAATGGAAAACTGCTAAAAGTTATGGACGATTAGCCAATGAGATTTATGAAGAATTGGAAGTAATACCGGGGGTTTTCTTTGAGAAAAATCAGCCCATACAAATGCGTTTTAATGAATTAATGACGGGCATCAGGCAAGACGTAGCGGTTAAGATTTTTGGAGAAAATTTAGATAGCCTTTCTTTGTATGCTAATAAAGTAAGCCGCATAATTCAGGGAGTAAAAGGGGCAACCTCTCCGCAAGTAGAGCAGGTAAGCGGGCTACCGCAAGTTAGCGTAGTGTATGACAGAACGCGTCTCGCTAATTATGGGATAAATGTGGAAGAGGTAAATCATGTATTAAGTACAGCATTTGCAGGAAAAGTAGCAGGTCAGGTTTTTGAGAATGAAAGACGTTTTGATTTGGTTGTTCGGTTAGATAGCATTCACAGAACAAGTATTGATGACGTGAGTACATTAACTATCCCTACTAATACCGGAAATCAGGTTCCACTTTCACAGGTAGCTACTATTAGTTACAAGTTGGGTGCTTCGCAAATCAGCCGCGAAGCCGGAAAGCGTAGAATTGTGATTGGGTTTAACGTTTCGGGTAGAGATGTCCAAAGCGTGGTCGAGGATATCCAGCAGAAATTAGATGTAGAGATAGATTTACCTACCGGCTATTATTTCACTTATGGAGGACAGTTTGAGAATTTGCAAAAAGCGAGTAAGCGATTAATGGTAGCAGTACCTGTATCATTATTTTTAATATTCTCTCTATTGTACTTCACTTTTCATTCTGTGAAACAAGCGGGGCTGATTTTTACGGCAATTCCAATGAGTGCTATTGGGGGCATATTTGCTTTGTTGTTTCGTGGAATGCCGTTTAGTATTAGTGCGGGAGTAGGCTTTATCGCTTTGTTTGGGGTAGCAGTGCTAAACGGTATTGTGTTAATTGCTACATTCAATCAGTTAGAAAAGGACGGAGTTACTGATATTTTACAAAGGGTAATAGAAGGAGCTAAAGAAAGACTACGCCCCGTACTCATGACCGCAACTGTGGCAAGCTTAGGGTTTTTGCCCATGGCCTTAAGTACAAGCGCAGGAGCGGAAGTGCAAAAACCATTGGCAACCGTTGTAATCGGCGGGCTGATGACGGCTACCTTCCTTACCTTATTTGTATTGCCTTTATTATATATTATTTTTAACTCATTTCCTAAGCGAAAAAGAGGCAGCAACTAATCGTGAAAAACAGACTGTACTATTTAAATAATTACAAAATGTATTAAATAATGAGAAAGACTATCAATAATAGTAGAAGGATAAATAATAATTTGTTGGAGCTACCAAAAGATAAATCAATATTATTTATTCTTTTACAAATGATGTTTTGGCTTTTGCCCTTTGTCGCAAATACTCAAAACGCCAAGAAAATCACTGGTATAGAGGAGGCTATCAATATTGCTTTAGAAAATAATGGCAACCTGAAAGCCAAAAAATTAGCCATCGAAGCGGCTCAAAGTTTAAAATCGACAGCGAATGAGTTACCAAAATTGGAGGTGAATGTGCAAGTAGGGCAATATAATAGTGTCAATTTTGACCAAGCTCTTCAAGTGTCCCAAACAATCCCTTTCCCCACGTTGTTTGGCGCGAAAAAACAATTAATAGAGGCTGAAATACAAAGCAAAGAATTACAACAAAAAGAATTTGTTATAGAACTAAAGACCCAAGTAAGAATCTGTTTTTATCAAATTTTGTATTTTCAAAACAATCAAAGGCAATTGCTATATTTAGATAGTCTATATAAAGATTTTGTTAAAATAGCAGAACTTCGCTATAAGGCTGGCGATACAAAAAAAGTAGAGATTAGTACTGCCCAAGTCAAGCATGGTGAGATTAGTTTGTCGCTCAAGCAAAATGAGGTGTATTTGAAAAATGCTTATCAAAATTTGCAAGCCTTATTGAATACACAAGAGATACTTCAAGTTGCCGACTCGGTAAAATTTGAACCTTTTCAGATAAGTACTGTATTGGATAGTGCTGCTGTTGCAAATCATCCGGCTATTCGCGCGTTGTATCAAGAGGTTTTGATTGCAGCACAAACCCAAAAGGTCGAAAAAGCGCAGGGCTTACCGGACTTTTCTTTGGGTTATTCTAATCAATCCCTTATCGGTTTTCAAACTATCAACGGACAAGAAAAGTATTTTGGAGCGGGTAATCGGTTTAATTATGTGAATATTGGGGTTGCCGTACCGCTAACTTTTGGGGCGACTAAGGCAAGAATAAAATCCATAGATTATCAAATGGAAGCAATGAAAGCCAATGCAGCGCAATATCAAACCTTATTGGAAACACAGTTGCAAAATGCGATACAACAATATCAACAAGACTTATCCCATTTTAATTATTACAAAGAACAAGCCTTACCAAATGCGAATGAAATCGTAGCCTCTGCTCAATTGGGTTATCAAAAGGGTGAGATTAGTTATGTAGAGTTTTTGTATGCCTTACAAACCGCTACGGATATACAATTGAATTATCTAAAAAGTATTTATGAGGTAAATCTATCAGTAATTAACATTTATTCAATAGTCAATCAGTAAAAATGAAAAATCCGATAATAATTTCTCTGTTTAGTCTTTCTCTATTCATAATGAATTGCGGAAGCTCAAATCACACCGAATCCAAAGCGGTGGCAGCAGACGCACCTACGCATGAGGAGGAAGTGCTTACGGTTGCTACGCTTACACAAGAACAAATAAAAGCTGTTGGCATTTCATTGGGTAAAATAGAAAGCAAAGAATTAACGGCAACGATAAGAGCAAATGGTATGCTGAAAGTCCCTAATAATAGCAAAGGTAATGCCACGTCCTTATATGGGGGAGTTATCAAAACTTTGGAAGTACAAATTGGGGATTATGTAAAAAAGGGACAAGTCATTGCGACGATTACTAATCCGCAGTTTCTCCAATTACAAGAGGAGTACCTTAATTTGCTGTCTATTTCAAACTCTACCTATACGGCAACTACTGCGAATAATAGTCAGTACGCTTCGGCAAAACTCCAATATCAGGAAATTGAAAATCAAATTTCTTATGCAGAAAAAGAGTTGGACCGGCAAAAAGAACTTTATGAAGGAAATGCAGGTGCGAAAAAAAATGTAGAACAAGCACAAACCAATTTAGAGGTATTACAGGCAAAAAAGAAAATACTAAACGAACAAATGGGCATATATGAGCAGCAAGGTAAGGTGTTAAATACCACACGGCTTGCTAGCCTCAAACAGCAATTGCAGCTAATGGGAATTGACCCCAATTCGGTATCAAATAGTAATTTAAAATCAACATTAGTGGTTACAAGCCCACTGAA
>CAUJFT010000224.1 GCA_963169475.1 Bacteroidota bacterium
AGTGATTGATTGAGGTCTAAAAAGTTCTGAAAAAGCATAGGTTACACCTTTCTTTTTCATTTCTTCCATTTTTTTACGTGAGGATTCATTGGGATTAAAAGCAAAACGAATCATTTGAGGAAATCCATAATATGGATTATCCCATTCTTTAATTTCGTCTTTATTTAGATTTTCTAAATCCCATTGTTCTTGGTCTTCTACAATGTTTGTGAATTGATAGAATGCAATAATATCATCATTTGTGAACTCACTATTCATCAAAATACGATAAGGAGTTCCAGAAAGATGAATGCGAATTTTAGCATTAAAAACTTTATTGGTAATTTCTAAATCGTCTAGAGTATTGTCATTCAGCTTTAACTCGCTTTTTATTTCTTTGGCACTTAAATTTTCCTCTTTTAAGACTTTACCGTATTCAGTCGCTCTTGCTCCAAAATGCGTTTCATCAATAAGCAATAAGTCAATCTGATTTTCAAAAACTTCCTTATGTTTGGTTTTGATTTCATCACCTAGCAAGTCTTGTAAGGTTAGAAACAACACAATTTTTTCTTTTGCCTTTTGCTTTTCGGCAATAATCGTATCGCTTGTCAGGAGTGAAGTACTATCTAAAAAACAATAACCTTCAAATTTAATATGGCTTTCTACTGTTTTTTTCCATTCTTCTTTTACATCAGCTTTTGCAGAAACCACAACCACCAATTTTGCATTCATTTCAACCGCACAACACATTGAGGTAAATGATTTACCAAAACGCATTACCGCATACATCAATAAATTGGTTCTGCCTTTATTTAAAGCTTCTCGAAAATTATCTACTGTTTTTTGTTGATTGGGTCTTAGTGGATATTCTTCTATTCTTGTGTATGTATGAGTAATCGGAATATGGCTTTCGTCAAAGCGATAATATTGATATTTTGATTCGTTATTTTGATGTCCAATTTTGATGTCTTTTATAGCATCCTGTATGTCTTTATTTGTTGCGTTTTCAAAAAACTCATTTGAGTAATATGGGATTCCTTTTAAGGAATTTGGCTTTAATCTGCTTTTGTTTAATTCGTTTTCAAGAAAAAAGTGTACTGCATAATCTCTGAAAAAAGTTTCGTCATCAACTTTTGCAACATCTTCAAACTTTTTTTCTAGGTTAGGGAAGTGTTTACGCCACTCATTCAATCGCATTTCAATTGGTCGGTAGGTATCGCCAACTTTTAGATAATTCGGTATTGTTTCAGTTGTAAAAGCATAGATTTGAGGTTCTACTCTTCCAATGATTAAATCATCAAGTACATCTACATTTATATTATTTGTTTCTGGCATATTTTACTTTTCTAAAAGAGATATAAATTTTATCGGTTTTTCTATATCCCAATCCATAATGTTGCAATAAATGCCATTGTGTGACTTTATATTTTGAGTTTCACAACCTTTGCATTTTTTTATTTCTGTTTTAGTTTCAAAAAAATCCGAAATGTCGATAATTTCATCTTTACAACTATTCGGAATAACTCCTTTCAGACCGTCCATTTGCCAAATATTCCAAGAAATGATTTCTGCAATATTTTGTATGTAATCAAGTGGAGGTTCAGTTTCAAATTTGTGTGTAAAGTTTTCAATGAATGTTATCAGCAATGCTTCACGAGCCAAGAGCAAACTATCTCCTTGCCATTCAAAGCCGTAAGTGCTTTTATATGCGGTTTCAACCGCTTCAAACCATTCATTAATTGAGTCCAAATTCTCATTTACAACTCTTAACTTTCTGTCTAAAATTCCAATTCTGTTTTCAATTTGAATAAACTCTCCTGTTGTCGTGTCGTATCTGCTAACAAGATACGGTGCTTCTCCGCAAGAAATTTCTAGTCGTGTATCACGAACATAGTCTAGCCAAGTCTTGCCTTTTGGAAAAACTATTTTTTCTTTTGCTGTTTCCCAAGATTTAGTTCCGTTCTTCAATAAGATTTCTTTATTGAAAACACCATCTTTTCCAAACCAAGAATTGTCAACCAAATTATTTTGTGCGTTACATATCCAAGAAGGCGTAAAAACTTCTGCCATTTCTTTAGAGCGAGATAATTGTAGAATTTTGTCTTTATGAACCCTAGGCATTATTACATTGCCTTTTTCTCCTGTGATTAATTCAGGTAATATTTCAGAATTGAATCTGTATGAATCACCGAAGTGTTCGTAATTGTCTGTCGCCCAAAAAATATTTTTTTGAGTGGTTTGGTCTCGCAGTAGTATACCGAGAACGTCAGGATACTTCTCGATTAACTCATTTTCTAATATGTCGATAACTACTTGCACTTGTATACTTCTTCGTTAGTTTTTAAAAGTTCTTTTACATCAATATTAAGAATGTTCGCTATTTCATAAAGTACTTCAAGTCTAGGTTGTTGACGATTTTGCACATAACCGTTTACCATATTGTAGCTTTTGCCTAGCTGTTCGGCTAACCAAGTTTGCTTAATTCCTTTTTCTTCAAGTACTTCTTTAATTCTGTTCATTGTTGTCTAAAGATGTCAAGTCACAAATTTAGTTTTTATTTTTTAATATCTCGTTTTTCAAGATAAAAAATGTTTGAATAATTATCTAGTTGTCCTGATGTGCGTTGGCAAAAAATGGCTCTTTTGGTTTTTTGAGCGTTGGCTTTTGTGTCGGGAAAAACCAAATGTGCCATTTGCGAGTCGGCTTTTTACATTGAGCGATAACTCATAAATATACGCATGTTTTCAAATACATCACAAATATACAGCTATCCAATTTAGTTTAGAAATTTATTTTAAAATATTTTTCATTGGATTGGATACAAGCGGATTACGGTAAAAATATCGCGTCAATAGGTAGGGTTACAATCCAAAGTGCGCATTTCGCCTTTTGGGTTATCCTGCCTGCCTCTACAGACAGGCAGGCAGAAAGTATGGGGAGTGGTGCAATACAAAATACGCAATAAAACCACATTTATTTTTTCATATCGGATACTTAATTCCCAAACTCTATAAAATTAATCTTTGCCTTGGCGATTGCTTTTTTGTCTTTCTCGTTTGCGGGCATATCATAATATACGGTTAGTTTTTGTTGGGGATATTGAATCAATACGTCGGTGGGCCAACGTGGGGTAGAGGGTTTGCCAATTTTGTTATCTACCTCCGCATAGGTCATTCCAAGGTGAAAACCACTACTAAATTTACCCTCATACCCTCTCCAAAGAAGCCCCTCGTGTTCATACCCTTCGGTATAAAACAAGAGTTGTGTCAGGGTATCATTATGCGTTTCCATACGAATTCCTTCCATTGGGCAAAAATATTCTTTGTCCACATAGGGCTTACCGGGGTCGCTTAGGTCTTCGGTTTGGATTAGGGATTGGTCTTTTATTCTCAACCATAACGGCTTTAATTCTTCTGAAAGCACCGATTTTCCTAATAAGTCTTGTGGGCTTTCAGAAAGCGGTAGGTTTTCGGAATAGGTGGCGATTTGGATAGTCCACCCTAAAGCCATTTCGACAATTACGGGTTGTCCAAAGTCGCGGGTAATCCAGATAAAATTTTTTCCGTTTTCGCTCACGAATGATTTAGCCTCAATGGTTTTATCGGAGGATATTACCTTTCCGGCTTGTGAAGCATAGTAAATGACATTCATTTTTTTGGATTCACCGGGTGAGTAGGTCATCATTCCATTTCCGGCATCTATACGGATACTTTTTTCGGTGTAAAGTGCGTCTGTCATTCCCTTGCTTGGAAAAACAGAAATGGCATCTTTAAGGATAATTTGTGTTTCATCTGGAGAAAAATTATTATACATCTTCACTGCTGATTCAGTAGCTTTTTTATCCATTTTGACAGTTCCGCAAATTCCGGGACTGCCTGTCATCGTGAAATCAAAAATCATTTCAGGGGCAAATTGCTTTACTTTTGCAGAGAAATTATAGGATTCTCCTTCAAATTTAACATTATAGGTTAATTTATCCCCGGATTGAAGGGTTTGAGCGAAACCAGAAAGACAGAGGAAAGTAAATAAAATTAAAGATAAATGTCTCATTTTTTACTGATTCTAAAAGGTTATCTATTTTGTCCGGAATTATTAGTATTTACCGAACGAATAGTATAATACGAAGAAAAGGATTAAGATACAGTTAATGACTTTTTATAGCGAATTATCGTGGTTTATCTGCTAATAAGTACTTGACTATAAGTAGTTTATCCTATTCGTCAATTAGTTTGTATTATTTCATGCAAAAGAGTTTATTTAAAGCATAAAATAGTTCGCATTAAAGCAAATAATAATATTGATTATCAATGGTTTAATAAAAATAATTTAAAATAAATTTGCCTCAATACTTATACTTAAAAACTAAAAACTCATCGCTACTTCTTATAGCTTTACAAATGGTTTAAGGGCAAGAATACTGCCCATAGACGAGCTTATTTTTAGATAATATTTTCCAGAAGATAGCTTTTTTACCTCCAATGAAATTTGGGTTTTTCCTTCCTTGGCTTGAATTGGCATTCGCTGTATTAGCTTCCCGTCTTCGCTTACAATTTCGGCATAAAGCGTAAATAGTCGCGGAGAAACTATAAAGAGGTTTAGATTTTCTCCGGAGGGATTAGGAAATACCTCCGAAAATTCAAGTAGCTTCTCCGGTTCAGGTATATCCGTAGTGATTAATTTGCTCCAATGATTATCTCCGTTTCTTACCACTAACTTTTTGGCAAGTGTTTCGGTATTGGAAAGAGCTAAAATAGGGGAATAATAATATTCTGCGGTTACACTATCGGGGCGAAGTGTGAGTAGTCCATAACCATGTGCGGTAAATTCGCTATAAACATGTTGAGGATTTGCACTATTACTAAAATTGGTAAAGGTCGGAATGAGAAAAGCCGCTACTCCGGTTTCGTCTACATTTCCTCTTGATATACTTGTAGGTAGAAACTCTACCCCTACACTGCCCTCTCCTGTTTGTGGGTTATATTCAAGCGTATCATGAGGGTTTTTTACCAAATCCATGGCAACAGAAACATGGGAATCTCCGCTTACTGCAATAAAATTATCAATCTGTTGGTTTCTTAGTAAATCTATAATTTCATTGCGCGATTCTGGGTATCCGTCCCACGAGGAGTCATCAAATACAGGTCCATCGTCTGGTACTAAATCCAGTATTTGTTGAGGGATACCAGTGGTGTACCAACCTCCCATCATCTTCTGACTCCCCATCATCTTCCAACGTGCCTGGGAATTGGATAGCCCATTGAGTAGCCATTGAGATTGGGCATGATTCATAATGGCAGTAGCTCCATTTGGGAAGGTATCCACTGTCCGAAAGCCGGTTACATCATTTATCCATAAGTCTAATAGATTCCCAAAATGGAAGTCGCGATAAATGGTATCTGCGAGGGTTTGGCTTGTTCTTCTAATTGGGAGGTATTCTCTGAAAGCCTGATTTCCATCGGATAAAACACCTTTTACCGGCATATCATGATTGTCCCAAAGCGGAATCCAAGGATGGTTTTGTCGAGCAAGTCTTAAATCAGGGTCTAACAAATAGTATTTATGACGTTCTCTCCATTCACTCAACGTAGCGGGTTCTGTGTGGGCAGGGATAGGCATACGAATTTCCTCATCGGGGTCTGCATAATCGTAAACATAGTCACCAAGATGAATGATTGCGTCCAAGGATTCTCTCTCTGATAATCTTTTATAGGCATTAAAAAAGCCGGAATAAATACTACTACACGACATAACGGCAATTTTCAATTCCTGAACATTTCCGGATTGAGCGGTCTTGGTTCTCCCTATTGCAGAGTACTGACTAAATGCGTCATAAAAACGATAGTAATAAATCATACCGGAACTTAATCCTGATATCTCAACATTTACCGTAAAATCGGTGGTCGAGTCCGTTTGGGTGTTTCCGGATTGAATGATAGAGGCAAAAGTGCTATCTGTGGTTATTTCCCAACTTACTACTACATTGTCGGTTATGGCTTCGGGCAATACGTATGTCCAGAGTACTATCCCGTCCGGCACGGGGTCTCCCGAAGCCACTCCATAAATAAAAGGAGCATGAAGGCTATCTTCATACATATTTGCTGGTAAAATAGCCTGCCCCCAGCAAAGGGCGATGCTCATAAAAGTAAATATACAGAGTGATAAAAAACGTTTCATTTTTTCAAACTATGATAATGAGATAAAACTTAGTGGGAAATGGTGTACGAAATCCCTGCATTAAGGTGTAAGATAAAATCATTAGAAATCCCGTTTGTAAGGGAAGCGGAGGGTCTGTGATATCCGACTTGTGGTTCAACGACTATTCTTAGGTTTTTTCCGGAGGGGATATTCATTCCCAAACCGGCAACAAGCCTCGTTTCTCCAAAACGTAATGAGTTTTGTGAAGTAATAACCTTCGTATTTGGAGAAATAATACTGACAGTTTTAAAATTCAACTTCAAAGAGGGGACAATACCCGCAGCGGCATATAAGGATATCTTTGTTCGTCTATTTTGTATGATTTCCCGCAGAAGAAAAACGGGAAAAGCAATACTTTTTTCCGAATGATTTACGCCTTCGGGGCAACCCTGACCGTTACAAGTTACCTCTAACCAACGTGAATAGCTGTATTGAAACTGCCAACCCATCTTGACAGAGAGTCTAAGCAATCGCTTCCACTCCAAAGACTGATAAAAAGCACCTGCCATAAAATTATAGTTGGGAGTAATGGGGGCTTTGGGGATAAACGACTGCCCTAACATCAAGCCTAATTGTCCTTTTGTCTGGGCAATTGCAGAATATGGACAACAAAGTCCTATGCCTATTGCCACAAAAATGAACCACCAATTTGCAAACTTCATCTTAGTTAAAAACCTTTAATTTTTGGCAAATATATAATTTTATCGAATATTACCCAACCAAAAGACCTTTATTTGGATTATACAGTATAAAGGTGTACATTTGCATCTGTATTCAAAAAAACGTTATGGTATTTCATTCAGTTCTTCAACCGATTTTTTTATTATCTCTTCCCGGCGGAGGAGAGTGGATTTTAATTGTATTGGCAATCGTACTCTTATTTGGTGCAAAAAAAATACCCGAACTTGCGCGTGGTTTAGGGCGCGGTATTCGTGAGTTCAAAGATGCTTCGAAAGAGATACAAGATGAGATTAGTAAAGAATCTGACGATATTACTAAATCTGTAAAATAAACCACGATTTTAGAAAGTAAATAAAGACAATCCGAAGATTAATTTTTCGGATTGTCTTGCTTATTTTTACGGAAAAACTACTTAAACACCTTGTTACCGCACTCTTTTTTGATATATAGTATAGTCGTCCATAGATAACTTAGGACTTACGCAGTTTTTTGTAACAAATTGATTTTTAGTAGTTTAAAATTTAATGCAAAATGAGACAAATCGTTGATTATCAATCATTTGTTTTTTATTTTTGTGTAAGTCCTAATACTAATGAAAAGCTATCTCACAAATGGGAAAAACTCCACTCTCCGATTTTGTTTTCTTCCTTCCATAGTTTTATTGTCCCCAATAGGTTGAGTACCTCCATAGCCGGCATAAGTTAGGCGTGTAGGAACTACCCCTTTACCGATGAGGTAATCGAAGCAAGCCTTTGCTCTTTGTTCAGAAAGTGTTTGGTTTAGGGAGTTACTTCCTTGGTTATCAGTATGCCCCTGAATATTCATACTATACTCTGGGTATTTATTCAATACTGCCACCACTTTATCCAGAATATCAAAGGAAGCAGGTTTGATTTTAGCACTTCCGGATTCAAATTCGACACTCATTGCTTCGAGCAGCACCTTTTTATCCTCTTGTTTAATTTCGGGACAACCCTTATTTGCAAGCGTGCCGGCTTGGGTTGGGCAAGCATCTTCCTTGTCAGAAACACCATCATTATCTTTGTCGGGGCATCCTTTCAATATAGAGAGGCCAGCCACCTCTGGACAAGCGTCGTCTGCATCTGCAATACCGTCTGCATCTTTATCATCATTGGGGCAGCCTTTTTTCTCTTTTACGCCCTTAACCTTGGGGCATTCATCTTCGGAGTCTGCTATGCCGTCTGCATCAGTAT
>CAUJFT010000225.1 GCA_963169475.1 Bacteroidota bacterium
CATCTATATACAACGGGGCGTTGCTTAGAGAGCCGATTCGGGTAATAAGCTGCTGCCATTCGTAATTTTCTAACTTGCCGGTTCTTACCTTTTGGGCATCAAGCTCTGCTTCTGCACAAATCAAACGTTGTACCAACTGTACGCTTGCCATCTCCAAGGAAAAGAAAGCGACGGGTGTTTTTTTGCCTAAAGCTGCATTTCGGGCTACGGTAAGTGTGAAAGCGGTTTTACCCATTGCCGGTCTTGCGGCGATAATTACCAAATCCGATTTTTGCCACCCGGAGGTAAGTTTGTCAAGCTCGGTAAATCCGGAGGAAATACCCGTTACAGATTCATCTTTATTTTTTAGTTCTTCAAGGCGGGCAATCGTTTTCATCACCAATTCAGCCATTCCTTGATAATTTTTGCGTAAGTGCGTTTCGGATACCTCAAAAAGGCTTTGTTCTGTTTTATCTAATAAGTCAAATACGTCTGTAGTCTCGTCAAAAGCCTCTTTTATGACGTTGTCCGAGATTCTAATTAGTTCTCTAAGGATAAATTTTTCGGCAATGACCCGCGCATGATACTCAATATTCGCAGCAGAAGCTACCCTTGAGGTCAATTCTGCAATATAAAAAGCCCCTCCGGTTTGCGCTAATTTTCCTTCTTTACGAAGAAAATCCTTTACGGTAAGCATATCTACTGGTGCAGAATTTTGAAAGAGTCCAAGTACTGCTTCATAAATGATTCTATGGGCTTCTTTATAGAACATTTCAGGGCGAAGAACGTCCATTACGCGGTGAAGTGCGTTTTTTTCCAATAGCAACGCTCCCAAAACCGCTTGCTCCATGTCCAAGGCTTGGGGAGGTATTCTCCCCAATTGTGTGAGCATACTCCCTTGTTTTTCCTTAAAGTCGGAGGCGTTTTCTGTATTTTTGAATGGTTCTACCATAATCCGGAAATATAAAATAAAGATACCACTTTATCCTTGATTATTTTGCAAAAAAGGAATCAAAATTACAAATAAAACGATGATTGGCAAAAATAACTCCTCTAATCAGATTCTCTTGTACTTCGCTCAATACTTATCCACACTCAAATCCTGCTTCATTTGTTTTTTTCCTTGATAGTGTGGATAAACAAAACTACTAATGTGGATAAATTTTTATGAATGAAGATTATAGGTTTCTATAAAATTTTTACCCATATTTTCTGGAATTTGAGTATCATTGCAGAAGTATTTATAAATAAGTTGGTAACTATTATAACGGCGTAGAAACTAAAAAATCAGATGGTTCAATATAATCCTAAAGAATGGTTCTCCTTTATTTTCCAGTTTCATCGGGCAGATACTTTTCGGAAGCTAACCCCTACTATGATTTCAGTGGCGGTCTATGCTGCTTTGGTTGCTTATTTAGATTTGGAATATTTTAAAATTCCTCCGGATAGCAAGCTAAAATCGCTCAATAATATGCACTCCCTTCTTGGGCTTGTGCTTTCTCTTTTATTAGTTTTTCGTACTAATACGGCTTATGACCGGTGGTGGGAGGGTCGGAAATTGTGGGGAGCATTAGTAAATAACTCCAGAAACCTAGCGATTAAGCTTGATGCCATGCTGCCAGACGAAGACGAGAATAACCGATTGTTTTTTAGAAGAATGATACCAAACTTTGCCTTTGTACTCAAAAATCATCTACGTAAGGAGTTTGTTGCAGAGGAATTTGAATATTTCCCCCAATTTGATGCAAAACACATTAAGGCAGATGCCCATATTCCCAATCAGGTGAATTCCTATCTTATTCAAAAAGCAATGCACCTTCATTCGACAAATGTACTAAGTACGGAGCAGATATGGCTCATTAATAAAGAACTATCTTCTTTTGCGGATATTTGTGGGGCGTGTGAAAGAATCCGGAATACCCCTATCCCGTTTTCGTATAGCTCCTTTATCAAGAAATTTATCTTTTTTTATACCATGACGCTTCCTTGGGGGTATGTTTTGACCATGGGGTATTGGATGGTACCGGTTTCTGTATTTGTATTTTATGTATTGGTGAGTTTGGAGTTAATCGCCGAAGAAATAGAGAGTCCTTTTGAGAAAGATGTCAATGATTTACCTACAGACCAAATAGCAAAAGGGATTCGTTCTGCTGTAAGGGAGCTAATTTAATCGCTATGGAAGAAAAAGTGAAATTATCTATTACTGAAAAAATAGCCATGCGCTATCTTACTCGAGGGCAAGGCAAGCCCTCCACAAGAGCAGATGAATGGTACATTTTGAATACTTTTGAAAGAAAAGCAATTCGCAATACCCAAATCCAATTATATGTCTTGTCTGCGCTTTCGGGTGTACTTGGAGTATTGGCATATTATCTTCCTGTTCATTATTATCCGGACTTTTTTCCAAAAAATAAAATTATCCTTGTGGGAGAGGGTTGGGAGCTGCCAATCGTAGCAAACCTATATAGTTTAGTGTTGGGGATAATAGAAGTAGCAGTACTTACTATACTAAACTTGAATGCTGTACATCAAGTTGCGGTTGCCTGCGGATACCCGGATACTAATGACCCCCTTTATGATAGATATATCGCTGCACTTGCCGATGTGGGTTTGGAAAAAAAGGATAAAAGGCTACTTCGCTTGGGGTTAAACCCTTTACAAGATGTTCCGAAAATCTGGGTAATCCTCATTACAATATTCAATTTTCTTAAAGCCATGATGAGCAATCTGCTCATAAAGTTTCTGGTAAGTAGGTATCTTGGCAGGGCAGTTATGCGGCTATACTTGAATTTAATTAGCGCGCCTATTTATGCTTTTTGGAATGTATGGGCAGCTTCAAGGGTAATCCGAGAGGCAAGAATTAGGATTATGTCGCCCCGATTAATCGAAAAAATGTTGTCTTACCTTGACCAACGTTTTAGGGACGTACCTTTATTTAGGGAGCATCTTTATGACATTCTTCAATTGATGGCTACTTGTACCCGCCGCTTCCACTATACTCATTATATGTATGCTCAATCGCTATTGCACAGGTTTGGTATCCCTGAAAAGGAAAAGCATATTTGGAATGGTGATGAGATTTCTTTATTTCAGCAATTGCCGGAGCAAATCCGATTTGCCTATTCTTTTTTGATAGCGTTCGGGTTTATGATAGACGGAAAATTTGGGTATAGGGAAGAAAAAATGCTTAAATCTTTGTTTGATTCTGGTTTTTCTCCTTTTTCTACGGATAAAGCATGGGAGTGGGAGAGATTATACCGAGAAGGGTATGGAATGGCAGGCTTTTTCAAGATGATGGAGTCTTCCCTCTTTCCGCCTGAAAATGTATCTTAGCAATTTTGGGGCTATTCATATCCCATTGATTGTCAAAATACCACGTTCTTTCTTCCATCATTATTTCTCCTGTTTTATGGATAAGTATCACGCTAGATTGGCGAGTGCCGTATCGGGGGGGGATTTGTATAAATAAGGAAGATAATTTACGTTCCCATTCAAGGGGAACTCCAGTTTCTGGTATCCTTTCGTCCGGATATAAAGTAGGGTTTTGTAGTAAACCAAAGGCTTCTTCTAAGGGGAATGTACCTTTTTGTGCAATCAAGTCCCGAAATAAAGGAATACTATCTGATACCTTGGGCCAAGGTGTATTAAGAAAACAGTTACTCAACCCATACACACCGGGGTTTAGCGACTGGATTTGTTTTTCTTTGTTGGAATAATAAACCACCTTTTCAGAAGTTCCCGCAATGAGGTTAAATCCATTGTACAATTCGGCATCAGCATTTACGGTTTCAAGGTAAGAATCGGGCGACTCCGTTCCTGTAAGAAAGTGGGTAACTAACCCTCCCCGCGACAATGCCTCCGGTCTAATATCATTTGGGTCGCGATAATTAGTAAGGGTAGCAAAACGTCCATGCCGTGAAACCCCCATCCATGTACCCCCGGCTTTTACGTCCTTTCCTGCAAATATTTCCGGTTTTTCCTCCCATAAATGCGCCACAAGTGTAGGACGGTCTAAAAATTCATCACGGTTCCCGATTAATATTATGTCATACTCCGGATGTGTTTTAAATGCAAGAAAAACGGTACACATGATACTTATTAGATTTTGGAACTAAGTAGTGAGTCGGCAAAAATGAATAACGAATAATGGCGTTAGATTGTTTATAGTCAGTTATTTAACTATTAATTATTTTCTTGTTTTTTTACTCACTCATACTTAAACCAAATAAAAGGAGATAAGGTTAGGAACGCCACCTCTTGCATATCCTTATCCAAAAAAACCTTTTTTGCGGCTTTTTCCTCCTAATCCTAATACGCCCAATAGCCCTCGGGTTACTTCGCGTGCTACGGTTCTTCCGATTTGGCGGGTAAGCGTGCTGTCAATGATATTATCAAAGAAGCCTTTTTCTTGTTTTTCGGCTTTTTCTTCTTGCTTACGGATTTCCTCTTTGTGTTCATCTTCTGCGGCTTCCTTTAATTTTTGAGAGAGAATTTCGTAAGCACTTTCGGAATCAATTTGGCGGTTATATTTTTTTACAAGCAGGGAATTGTTGGTAATCTGACGGATTTCTTGTTCGGTTAATATATCCATGCGGGATTCCGGTGCGCGTAGCATAGTGTGTACTAATGGAGTTGGCGCTCCCTTTTCGTTAAGCGCAGAGATTAACGCTTCTCCGATACCCAATCCCGTAAGTAGCGTTTCGATGTCGTAATATTCAGAGGGCGGGAAGTTCTGGGAGATGAGTTTTATTCCTTTACGGTCTTTTGCAGTAAAAGCACGTAGGGCGTGCTGCACCTTTAACCCTAATTGCCCTAAGATACTTTCGGGAACGTCATCAGGAGATTGTGTGCAGAAGAAAATTCCTACTCCCTTGGAGCGAATCAGTTTAATAATGGTTTCGAGTTGAGCAAGTAGTGCCTTGCTGGCTTCGGAGAAAATCAAGTGTGCTTCGTCTATAAAAATAACGAGTTCGGGTTGTTCGGAATCTCCTCTTTCAGGAAAAGAGGCATATACTTCTGCAAGCAGGCTTAGCATAAAGGTAGAAAATAGTTGAGGTTTATCCTGAATGTCCGTTAGCCGAAGAATAGAGATAATTCCGTATCCATTTTCATCTACTCTGCATAGGTCTTGTACCTCAAAGGATATTTCTCCAAGGAAAGCCCCTGCTCCTTGTTGTTCTAAGGCGACAATATTCCGCATAATAGCCCCTACCGAAACGCTGGAAATTTTACCATACTCTGCTTCTATAGAGGCTGCTCCTTCTCCGGAAAGAAATTGAAGCGTTTTTTTTAAGTCTTTTAAGTCCAACAAAGGGAGTTGGTTGTCATCACAATACTTGAATACTAATCCTAATACGCTGGCTTGTGTTTCGTTTAGGGTTAAGATTTTGGAGAATAAAACGGGCCCAAATTCTGAAATAGTAGCCCTTAGTCTTACGCCGGGTTCTTCCGAGAGCGAAAGTAATTCTATGGGGTTAGCAGAAGGGGTATAGGAGATTCCTATCTTTTCGCTTCTTTCTTTGATTTTATCGTTTAGCGTTCCTGCTACTGCAATTCCGCTAAGGTCTCCCTTAATATCCATCAGCAATACGGAGGTTCCTGCTTTGCTTAATTGTTCGGAAATGGTTTGAAGGGTTTTGGTTTTTCCTGTTCCGGTTGCTCCTGCAATGAGTCCATGACGGTTCATCGTCCTTAATGGGATTTTAATTGGTGCTTCTTTGTAAACATCTCCGTCAAGAATAGCGGCACCCAATACGATTGCCTTGCCTTTACAGGTGTAACCTTGTTGTACTGCTTCGATAAATTTTTCTGTATTTGCCATTGTCGAGTATTTTTTGCAAAAATAAGGATTTTTATTTTTCGTGATACTTTTTTATCCTTTGAATAGGGTGGTTTGCTCGTATCAAAAATTCTTTCGTTGGCAGTTCTCGCCATTGGCATCTGGTTTTCAACCGATAGAAAATTGCATTTATGATATCTTCTATCGGAACTGTTGGCTCAAAACCCCGGCTGCCAGCGGTTAAATGTGGTAATATCCACATTTCAATTATATCTTTGCTCAAGACTCCTATTGAGGTGTTGTTTTAAGTTTGGTTACTCAAAAATCACATTTATTTGGGAGTCTTTCCCAAAAGTTTAAACAAATTCAAAGAAAAAAGAGTAAAGGGAATCCTACAAGCCCATTTCTCTTTTGAGTTTATAACGTTTGATTTCGCGATTGATGATGCTTTGGGTCATAATCTCGGCTATATTCTCTATGCTATGCGCCTCAAAAGCCTGACGGGTTTCCGCTTCTGGCACATCTAAACGATAAAGAATCTGCATAAGCCCTTCAAGGTCATAGCTTAACATGTCCATTATCTTGCTTTTTAGTACTATTCGAAACTGCGTAAAGGCGGCTTCGGCATCTGAAATTTTTACGTCCTCTTCGGCATCTATTTTTTTGAGGAGATAAATTTCCAAGTCTTTTAGTTCATCTGTGCTTAAACCTTCCATATTTCAAATGTGTTTTATTAGGATACAAAAAATAGAGTTATGATTTTTTTGTTACAAAATAGGGGAAAATGAATCTTTTCCTACAGTTAAAAGAACGAAAAAGTAAGTAACGAGAGAACCGAAATACTCATAATATTCTAAACTTCAAAAGTACGAGTTTTTTATGAAAAACTATTTGTCTATGATTAAGTTTTCTCATACTTTGTTTGCCATGCCCTTTGCCATCATCGGTTTACTATGGGGATTTCAGATAAAGTCATTTACATGGGAAAATTGGGACTTACTACTCAAAGTAGTCTTATGTATGGTTTTCGCCCGTAGTGCAGCGATGGGTTTCAATCGCTATATTGACCGGAATATTGATGCTCAAAACGAACGTACTAAAATCAGAGAGATTCCGGCAGGTATCATTTCTCCTCAAAATGCACTGATGTTTATTGTAGTAAATTGTATATTGTTTGTCATTACTACTTGGTTCATTAACCCCTTGTGTTTTGCATTGTCTCCGGTCGCACTTGCTGTGGTATTGGGTTATTCTTTTACCAAAAGGTTTACGATATTATGTCATCTTGTATTAGGTTTAGGGCTTTCGCTTGCGCCTATTGGGGCATTTTTTGCAGTTACTGGTTCTTCTTCCCAATCGTTTTCGGTAATTGTACTTGCTTTAGGGGTGCTTTTTTGGACAGGGGGATTTGATATTATTTACGCCTTGCAAGATGTGGATTTTGATAAAAGCCAAAATCTAAGTAGTATTCCTGCTAAGGTAGGGAGAGGAAATGCCCTACGCATTTCGGAAGTGCTACACGTAGGAGCGGCTCTTTGCATGCTTGCCTTTACTTGGCTAATCCATGCCAGTTGGGTGCAATGGATTGGTACGGCTTTTTTTATTGTGATGTTAATATATCAACATTTACTCGTAAAACCCAATGACTTATCGAAGGTAAACCTTGCCTTCTTTACAACGAATGGAGTTGCCTCCGTTACTTTTGCGGTATTTGTCATCGTGGATTTTGTAATGTTCCGTTAGGCTAATCGTTATCTAAGAGATAAGTCAGTCTTCCACCCACATTTTTTGCATTTTACCGGTATGTTTACCGTCTTTGAAACAATAAAAATACATGCCCGCCGGAATAGGTCGGAGGTCTATGGTTTTGGATAAGACGGGTAGGCTTTTAATCACCTCATTTCGGATATTCCGTATCTCAAGCCTCATTTCCGGAGTTAAATCGCCCTCCAATTTTATAGAGCATATCCCATTATGAGGATTGGGAAAGAGGTAGGTATCAGCAAAAGTATTAGACTTATCCAAAGGGGTAGTATTTCCTTTAAACATAAAAGAGGCAGCACTATCCACATAGTATCCGTCCGAAAAAGTAGTTCGTATTACGCCCTCAACCTGCTCATTCGTAGGCGTAGTCTGGGCTAA
Source organism: Bacteroidota bacterium (assembly GCA_963169475.1). Lineage (GTDB taxonomy): Bacteria > Bacteroidota > Bacteroidia > J057 > J057 > JAAFHL01. Next base: position 7,901 of record CAUJFT010000225.1, read on the forward strand.
TGTAATGGTGATAAAATAGACTTGAGACACGCCCGGTAACAAGTTATTGACGGCTGTAACTCCGGAACCCAGAAAATAGGGGTTATTACTGATAAACTGCACAGAGGTATTATTAGCAGTTACTTGTCCGTAATTCGTAGTATATATTGGAAGTTGGAAGACATAAGTGTTGGTTTTAATTCCTATTGGCGAACCAGAAACGAGAAACTCTCCGGCAAACCACGCGTTATTTATAAGTACCGGTAACATTTCTTCACATAAGGGGACAATCCTTGTAATCGCTGGCCAAAAGCCATCATCAGGAGTACCTGTTTCCGTACTTACTGCCATAATCTTTGGCTTAGTGCCTTGGTCTCCGTACATCCAGTCGTTAGAATCTCCATTTACACCGTAGAGTATTGAGGGGCTTTGCCCGTAAGCATAGAAATTATGTTGTGTTACATAGGAGCCTCTTAGTTGATAAAGTGGGTCATCAAGGCAAGGGATATTTCCTTGATAGCTCCAAGGGTGAAGCAAGAAGTTTCCATATCCGTGTGCATTTAAAGCCGTTTTGAACCGGCGATTTTCACAAAAATCTCGAATGGCTTGGGTTTCAGGCTCTGAAAATGGGGCAGTTCCTCTGTACTGATTAGAGGCGGGATTGCTACTACTTCCGGCGTTGTCAAATCCCCACTGAAAGCCATAGTTCCGATTCAAATCTACTCCGTAGCTACCGTCTTGGTTGGGTCTGCGATTTTTACGCCACATTCCGCCTCCTGCTGGGTTATAAATTTCATTATAGGCGTATCCGTCCGGGTTCACAACGGGAACAAAGTACAATTCTCTATTTTGAATTAAGTAAGTAATTGCTGGGTCTGAGCCATAATTTTCCAAAAGGTACTGCATGAAATAAACCAATTCTGTTATGGTAATGGGTTCTCTTGCGTGGTGTAGCCCGGTATAAAGTACTTCCGGTTCATTTTCATCAATTTCGGGGTTATCAGAAATTTTAACCATCCATATTGGGCGGTTTTCGTAGCTATTTCCGATACTTATTTTTGTAGTAATAAGCTCGGGATACATCTGAAAGAGGGAGTCTAATTCTGTTTCTAACTCTTTGAGGGTGAGATGCCCTCCCAGAGAGCCGTAATTAAAGCCTATTGGTACGGGTTGAGCAGTTCCGGATAGGCAGGCACTGTGGTTGCGTTCAAGATAATAAGCCTCTAAATCTTCTATCAATATTTCGGTTTCAAGTCCTAATCCCTCAATTTGATTCATCTCCCATTCGGAGAACTCCCCTGTAGTATAATCTTCTGTTTCTTCGGCGGTGTGTTCCAAGTCCACGCCCGACTTTTGCATCTCTGAACGTTCTCTATCGCTCCCCATTACTTTGACGCGCTTATAAATACCATCTTCCTGAGCTACTACCATAGATAGGCTAAACAGCGCAAACAAAAGGAATATGGTTTTTTGCGAGAACGCCATAACCGGTTAGTTTTGAAATATTTCGTAAAGATATAAGCCTTTTTTTGATTCTCCAAATTATAAAACGAAAAAAAAAGAAAATGGTCTCTTATCCTAATTTTTTTTAATCGGAGAGGGCTTTTGTCTTAGTAGGGGGATACTACTATCTCCAAAGATTGCTATAATTTTGAGATACTCTTTTTTAGCAAGCGAATAGGTTCTTACGGCTAAATCAAATGGAGGCGCGCGCCTCATTAACTATAAGGGTACGTCCTTTATGTCGGGTTCCGTTTAATAGGCGAATTGCCTCTTCTGCGTCCGAGTCTTCCATTTCTACGAACCCGTAACCCTTAGTACGTTTTGTGATTTTATCGCGTACGATTTTAATAGAGAACACTTCTCCATAGGCTACAAATAGCTTTTTTAGGTCTTCTTCCGATAGAGAATTATGGAAGTTACTGATAAAAATAGTCATGGTTTTACTGTTTTATTGGTGGTGGGCGTAAGGGGCTTTGGGTCTCTAATGCTAAACCCCACCTTGATTTTTTTATTTCTGACAAATTCGAGTGTCTGATTTACATTGTTTAGGGTAGAGTCTAATTTGTGTAAAAATTCGGGGTCATTGAGAATTTTACCAATTACGGTTTCATCTTCTTTGAGTTTATTAATAATCTCTCCTACTGTTAGTAGTGTTTGGTCTGTTTTTCCAAGCATTACCAATACATTTTGCATAATAGAGTCGGTTTTGGGTAGCATTTTACTTTCTGTTCTTTCAACTAGCCCGTTCACCTGATTTAATAGTCCGGTAGAGGCTTGTAGGGTTTTGTCGCTGCTTCTAAGCATTTCTTCTACTTTTTCAAGCATGATTCCCATTGCCCTAAATGTACTATCTCCGCGGTCCAGCACATTCCTTTTCTGAACATCTCCTAGCAATTGATTTACTCCTACGGCAGTATGCCTTAGTTCTTTGGAAGTACCGATTAGCTCCCTTGTCATTTCCGCTATTTTCCCTCCGTTTACTTGTTCGGAGGCTTCGGCAAAAGTAGCACTAATCTTTTCCAAATTAACAATCATCATTCGGATTCGACTCGTATCAATCTGCTTCATTGTCTCACCAAATACAGAAAAAGCACTCGTAAGGTCAGGAGAGGCGTATCCGAAAATTACTCCGTTTTCGGGCAAGATTTGCTGTTTTTTACCGGGCTTAATTTCGATTTGTTTCCCTCCCATCAGCTCTTTTAATTGTATTTCGGCAGAGGCATCTTCGTGTAAGATAATCTTATCCGAAAGCGTAATTGTTACCCTAACATTTTCTTGTGTGGGTTGTATTTCTTGTACTCTACCCGCCGTAAATCCAAATACGTTTACGGAAGCACCTATCAGTAAGCCATTTACATTGTCAAATACTAAGGTATATTTTCTGTAGCCGTCATCAAAAAGATGAAGGCTGTGGATCCATGCGTAAGTAAGATATAATACAAATACTGCTGAAAGAAGCGTTAGCCCAATTTTTATTTCTCTTTTCATTCACTTAAAACCTGATTACCCGCTGATTTTTTCAAAATTAAGGAAGTTTTGATACCCGACAAAAAATAGAAGAGAATAGCAGTTTATTTATTCGGGTTATCTACTGTAAGAGAGGAAAAATGCTTTTCTTGTAGGTAATTCCTTTTTTTATTATTTTCCAAATATCTATCTTACCTGAATTAAAGCTTCCCAAAAAATATCATTTCAGCCCAAAATGTATCGGCGTGAATCGTACTTTCGGGGTCAATCGCACTTAATTGTTTTTTCAGTAGGACATAGTCCTCCTTCGTGGCTAATGCCTTGTCTTCATTGTTTTTGGAAAATTTTTTCACAAATCGAAGAAATACAAGTAAGCAATCTAGAAAAGTAGGCAAGTTGGGGCTTACATACCGCATAATATCAAAATCATGGTCATAAAAGGAAACTTGATGTTCTCCTTTATCAGAAGTGTTGATAAATAAGGTATTTCCATTGCTATCACTCCCAATCACTACACATTGAGCGGCCATTTTATGATTACTGAATTTAGTCCATGCCACATTTAAGGTATGTAACCCGGCTGTCCCCTCTCCCTCTGGGTTAGCAAAACGCAATCCGTTAGGGGGAGTAGTAGTAGGCAAACCGATATCTCGGAGCAATGCCTTATCTTCGCTTCGCAAAGGAAACTTATTGAGGGATTCTTGGGTAAAAGGATTTGTTTTATAGCCTAACTCAAGTAACTGTATTTTTATTCTCATAATTATTCGGCGTTACTGCTATTCTACCACCTAAATAAGATAAAAACAAGTGCCTTTGCCTTTTTCGAATTAAATATTTGTACATTTTACTTATGTGATATTTTAACGTCCGAAAAAAAAACGAAACAGATGTTTTTTAATGATGCCTATGAGATAACCCTTGTTAAGGGGTATTTGTTTTGTCAAACATACTATCTTCGTTCTAATACCTAAGTGTCAGGGTTATATCATTAAGCCGTTTGATGTTTTCTACTTTTTAGCCTTTTGTTTTCGGTATTTTTCATTTTTAGTTTTCAAAAAAAGATTTACCTTTGTACTGTTTTTGCATTCTATGTTAATCTTGAATATGAAGAGAAGGTTTTGTCTTGCTTTATGCTTGTTTTTATCCACAATATTATTCTCATCGGGTTGCGGAGAAGCCCGCGTTGAAGGCGAAACGGAAGCAGTTTCGGAGGATAGTTTGCATACTAGTATCAAAGGACAATCCGTAAAGGTAGATATGACTCGCGACCCCAAAAACCTTTCATTTGCTAGGGTAAAAGGGTATAGGGTTCAGATATTCACTGGTTCTAGTAGGGACGAAGCGATTAAAGCTAAAGCACTTTTTATCCAAAAATTTCCGGATATAGATAATTATCTCGAATATGAAGTGCCTAATTACAAGGTAAGAGTAGGGGACTTCTTGAGCAGGTGGCAGGCTAAGGAGCTTTGTGCAAAAATCAATAAAACCCCCGTTCTTAGTGGAAATGCTTTCGTAGTACCTAGTCTTGTAAATGCGGAGTTACCCAAACCGGAGCAAGATACAGTGCCGGATAGCGAATTGGTATATTATACCCTCATAGACTCTACGGGCAAAGAGGTGCAAATCCCTGTGTTAAAGTCTTCTCTTTCCAAAGAGGAA
>CAUJFT010000226.1 GCA_963169475.1 Bacteroidota bacterium
AAGGAAACAGGGCTACACCCCGTGAAATTCATGAATATTCAAAGTGCTAATACTTATATAGATACGGATTTTTCCCACACAATATTTCCAGAAAATCCCGCTTTTGTAAATGAGGTATTCAAAGAAATGGTAGAGAAAGTGCTCGATAAAAGTTCGTAGCGAATAGAAAGAATTATATAACCCATTTCTTGTAGTGAGGTAAATATTTGTTGTTTTCGCATCGTATTCCAATAATTTTGTAAATCGGGTTTGAAGAAATAATTTACAAGTTCTACTTTGTACTTAGGCTACTCTCCTTATTTTTGCATAAAATAATTGACGGAATCAGGGGCTTAATATCAAAACCTGATATCTCTTGTTTTTTTTAATATTAATCCCCAAAAAAAAATACTTGAAAGGACTAAGATAGCTCCTTTCAAGTACTGGTAAAAACGAACCCTATCAATTTAACTAATCAATACGCCACTTCTTTTAATTTTCTTTTCAAATTCATCTCTAAAACGAATGATTGTGTTTCTCACAGGCCACGCGGCAGCATCAGCCAAGGCGCATACCGTCCTTCCTTCCATCGTATCACAGAGGTCAAGGAGGAGGTCAAGGTCTTTCATTTCGCCTAAACCTGCATCAATTCTTTTAAGCACCTTGACAAACCACCCGGTTCCCTCTCTGCACGGAGTACATTGCCCACAAGATTCATGGCTATAAAATTTGGAGATTCGGAGCAGAAACTTAATGATGTCAGTATCTTCATCAAGTACACAAATTCCGGCAGTACCCACAAAAGTGCCTACTGTACGTAAAGAATCGGCATCCATCGTAATCCCCTCAATTTGGTCTGCACGGAGGATCGGCACAGAAGATCCACCCGGAACAACCGCTTTGAGTTTTTTGCCACCGCGTATGCCTCCAGCTACCTTGTATATCAAATCACTAAGAAGCATACCACTAGGATACTCATACACACCGGGACGATTTACGTGTCCTGAAATACCATATAGAAAAGGTCCGGGGTGAGTAGCAGCACCGATTCCACTCCACCATTTGGCTCCGTTTTTGATAACAAGGGGAACATGTGCAAGTGTCTCAATATTATTGATTGTCGTGGGTTTACCCCACAATCCGTATTGAGCGGGGAATGGAGGTTTTGAACGAGGATAAGGACGTTTCCCTTCAAGAGATTCCATCAAAGAGGTTTCCTCTCCGCAGATGTATGCTCCTGCTCCTTTGTGAACATAGAGATGAATCGTTTTGCCAGAGCCGAGTATATTTTCTCCTACAAACCCTTTTTGATAAGCCTGATCCACTGCAACTTGCAGCATATCTATCCAATCGGCATACTCTCCACGTATATAGACGTAAGCAGCGTCCATTTCCATCGCATAACAAGCAATAATTGCTCCTTCGATAAAAAGATGTGGGTTATATTCAAAAATTCGGCGGTCTTTGCAGGTACCGGGTTCTGACTCGTCTCCATTACAAGCGAGATAACGGGGAACTCCGGGCTTTTTAGGAGGCATAAAAGACCATTTGAGTCCTGCGTTGAAGCCTGCACCTCCTCTTCCGCGTATATTCGCAGCTTTTACCTCGTCAATTACTTTTTTGGTGTCCCATTTTCCGGAGGTAAGCACTTCGCGAAGGGATTCATAGCCTCCGTTTTTTACATACACATCAATGTCATGCAACCCGGGAATATCGGGAAGGAGTACCTTTTTATAATCTCTCCAATTTTCCATATAATCGAACATAGTTTTTTGGTTGCCGCAAAGATAATACTTTTTCACAAATTAAAGCAGACTTTAATTTTTTTTGCGTTTTTATTTCAGCTTAGATTACATTTTAGAAGGGATAGCCTATCCCAATGCTTGTATTAAGTGTGCTTGTATAGTTCTCTATGTCTATATTCCAAAAGAAGGTTTTGTATTGGGGTATAAATAATTGTTGGGCAAAGTCAAGCCTTAGAATAAGAAAAGAAAAGTCTAAACGAAGCCCCGTTCCTGCATCCCACCCGGGTAGGAGGTTTTCTTTTTTGAGGGTAGATTTTTCTCCATACACCTCTCGGGCAAATGTATTGTTTGGCATCCAAACATTTCCTACATCTGTAAAAAGTGCCATATTAACATAAGACCAGACTTTAAACCGAAATTCTGCATTCGCTTCTACCATAAAGTCCCCTCCGGGTGGGAGGTTTTTGTTGCTATATGCTACATCAGAGCCACCAGGTCCTAGCAGATTAGAACGCCAGCCTCTCATTCCGTTTGTCCCTCCTGCAAAAAAACGGCTTTGAATTGGAAGGACGGGCGTATGTTTCATCCGGACAGACCACCCCACAAATCCCCTAAATACCATCTGTCCAGTACTCCAAAGAGGAACGAATACCTTTCCCTCCATAGTCCCTTTTATAAATCTACCGTAATCAATAGGAGTAGCAGTTTGATTGAATAAAGTATGGTCTTTATAGGAAGTATCTATCTGGTTTCCATGGGTAATTCTATCTATAAAGTACGGAATCATGCCTCCGGACTCAAGGGAAAGCCGCAGAAAGTGAGTAGGGGTATTGCTTTTCTCCATGTAATCAGTATGGACGAAGGTATAGATAATTCGAGAACTAAATCGAGGAAGGAAATCCCGCTTGAGGAGGGGAAGCGAATCTATCTGTTTTCGAAAGTCTTCGCTCATCAGGGCAGAAGGGACACTGATTACATCTAAGGCTATAGGAGTGAGTGTACTAGAAGCGCGGTTACTGTAGGCATAATAGTTCCATTGGTAAGCGTAATTAGCACCTACTGTAATTCGTTGATATTCTCTTCTGCTTTCGTACCGAAAAGAGCCGGAAAGGGTAGTCTTAGGGTTAAACATAGTAAAATCCTTCCGATTGAGTTTCTGAAAGGGGGTGATGAGTCTTGGATAATCAATGCTTGCCTTACTTCGGATTTCGTAGAGTAGTCTTAATCTTGCCGAATCAGTATCCTGATTGGCTTGGTATAAGCCGATAAGGAATGCACCAGAAACTTCGGATTGTTCCGAGTGAGAAAAAGTATTCCTATTTCGGAGGGAGCCATTAACCCCCAAACTAATATTAAATGAGGAATTAATTGTGCTATTGTCATTTACTACATTGGTGAAAGACTCTGCCCCCGCCTTGAGCTGATAGCGTGGGGAAAGTTTATTGGTAATTTTCACATCTATAGTTTTGAGTGAGTCATTGGGGGCATAGGTCATCGTTACGTACTGAAACATGGTAAGAGATTGTAATCCACGTTGGGTTTTTATCGCCTTTTCACGAGAATATAGCTCTCCCTCTTTTAATTGTATTTTTCTCCCAATAAAATCAAAATTTATATCGCGTAAGAGGTCGCGAGAGACCCTAAATCGAAGATGAATACCGGTGTCTCTTACTACTTTTGCGGGTATCTCCAGAAATTCCCGAAGGGTAGGAGAAAGGGAATCAGTGCGAAAGTTTGCAAATAAATCTTCACGAGTAGCCTCTGACGAAATTAGAGAGTCCCTAACCTCTCTAATACGATATTGGATTAAAGTATCCTTGATGACAGTAGTGATAGAGATGCAATGGATAGTATCGGATTTGGCGTTTCTAAGTCCTGATTTAGAAAGCCCAAAAGAGGAACACTCAATAGTAGTATCCACAAGAAAAGTAATCATTCCGGGTGAAAAATTAAAGTATCCCTTATTTCTTAGTATCCCTGCTATTCTCTCGCGCTCGGCACTCATTTTATCATGATTGTAATTCTCTCCTTTTTTGAGTAGAGAAGAAGCAAAAATAGTATCTTGATAGAGAGACGCTATGGTCTTATCCTGAATCTGAAAATGCAGGCTATCTAGCACAGAAGGAGGTCCTTCATTGATATTGTAGATGATTTTGGCTTTAGGGATATAAAAGGGATTATTCTGGCGATAGGTGGTGTCTTTGATGGTAACCCTAATATTAGGATTAAAAAATCCGTTTGCAAAATATAGATTTCTTAGATTAATCGTATCTTTTCGTATAGATTCAAAATCAAGCAAAACGGGAGGCTCCCCTATGTCTTTCATCAAAACTTTGAGAATAAACGGATAATAGTAATCCCTTACATTTTCTCTCTCCATGAGGCGGGCTTTAAGCCAAGAGCTATCCGTTTCTATAGTTTTTCCTATATTGTAAAGATACAAAAAGGTTTTGGGTCCCATCAGCATTCGGCGGTTGGCTTTCGTCCGGATTGCATAATAAGTATCTACCGATTTCGCTCCTTTTACGACTGGGTCTTTTTTCAAAAGAAATTTACCTTCGGGAATAAACCGAACGGTATTGCATCCGGAAACCCAGAACAATACCGCAACCATAACATAAGGCAATAGTCTTAACACGCTTCCTTGCAAATTTTTACGAACAGTTCTTCCTACACTCAATTCCATTGCTTGATAAATCAGAAGGCAAAGGTAAAGAAATTTCCTGAAGTTTTTAGGTAGAAAACTAACGTAGGGTAAACCCAGTTAAAAAATTGACATGACGAGAATGACACGCTAACCCATCTCTATCATGTTGAGGTAAAGCGAAATATCACAACTTTCCTATTGGAAAAAAAACAAATACACTTGACTCCACGTATTCAGGTCTTGCGGATTATACAAGCGGCAAAGTCTTTCATGCCGGCTACAAATTTATCTAAACTCTTCAAAAAAAGCTCTGGCAGCAAGCAAAGACGGGAAGGCACAACTTATATGGTCAGAGCCTTCAATAATTACAGGCGGGCGAACCGATGCGGCTCCTTTGTTTACAAAACTATAATAGGCTACCATTGCATTCTGGTAAGAAACATGTTCATCTCCGGTACAGCCACACATTTGCATGGGAGTTACCGGCTTCCAATCAATGAGGTCATTATCTATCAGTGCTTTACGAAAAGGGTGGTCTAAGTTTGTACGAAAATCTTGAAGTACTTCTGGTTTGAGGATTGCATTCGGGACTTCAGGCATTACGTTATCTATTTCTCCGATTTCGTAATTTCCGTCAAACATCTGGGGTATAAAATCCACATAAGGCGCGAGCATATAATCCGTAGTATGAGGATAAATATTGTAAATCTCATTATAGCCCTGAATGATAAAAGGGAGATAGCCAGGAGAAGGATAAGGATTAGGTTTAATAATGACATCGGCTTGCACTCCTGACGTATTATAAGGTCCTGAAAGGGGTGCCGTTGCCGTTAATTGGATTTCTTCCCGGTGAGATTCCTCGATTGCCTTTTGTGCTGCAAGTGTAGCGTGTCCTCCTTGTGAATACCCCATCAAAAAGAGTTTTTCAGAAAGAAGGATTTCCTTTTTTTGACAAAAGAACTTAGTTGCCCGTATCATATCAATTACTGCAGTAGCCTCCGTTGCAGAATGAATATAAGGATGAATGCCCGGAGATTCTCCAAGTCCCAAATAATCCGGTAAAATCATAAGATACCCCGCATCAGCCCCAAAAGCAAATCCAATAATTGCCTCCCCATCTTGGTTTTGAGAGGGCGCGCTTTGTTTTTTAGATAAAGTACCGTGCTGATAGCTAACTATATCTAAGGGTAAAGTCCGGTTTTGAGGCACCATAATTAACCCGCTCGCAATCGTTTGCTCATTATTCCAATCGGTTGTTTTATAGATAATCTTGTATAAATCCAATCCGGTTTTGGCACTCATCACTACGTTTAGTCCTCTTGCAGTAAAGATAGAATCACATTGAGTTTGAGAATAAGACCGAAGAAAAGTTTCGGAAACAATTACTCCTCCGGGTTCTTCTTTACTTACCGGACTCACTTTTCGGCAACCCGCCAATAAAATCGTCAATAATAAAACAAAACCCAGAGATGATAAAAAGTATTTCATTGTTACGTAGCTTTTTAATTTTGCGGTAATTTTATTAAAAAACCACCTCATCACAAACCGTTCATCACAAAACTTGATTTAAATCAATAGATACATTTAGGAGTTTGTTTTATTAAAGAACCAATAGAGGTCGGAATAGCACATAGAATAAATTCATAAAAAAGAGATTGCCCGTTGCTTGTACGCATATTTTTTTAGCTTCTTGATAACGCGCCAATTAAATTAATAAGTAGTTCTTAGTTTTTAATGATGAGTTCTTAGTCCTCACAAATAGCTATTTATCCGCTTTTTAATTAAAAATAATATTATAAACTAATTTCAAACGAGTACTTAGTGCATAAAATTAACCGAAAAAATATTATCTTTGTTAAAGTTAAAAATATAATTAAATGTCAAAACATAAAACACTTGGACAAGTTTTTACGCCAAGTTGGATAGTGGAAGAAATCTTAAATTTGGTTGAGTATCAAGATGAAAAAATTCTTGATAAATTTATTCTTGAGCCATCAAGTGGTGATGGAGCGTTTTTAAAAGAAATAGTAAAAAGATATGTTAGTGTTTGTAAAAAAAATAATTTTGAAGAATTTGAAATAAAAGCAAGTATAGAAAAATATAATTATTCTATTTAGTTAGAAAAAGTTGAATTTGAAAAATGTATAAATAATTTAAACAATTTAGTATCATCATTAGGGATTAATGAAAAAATAAATTGGAAGATATATAACGAAAACACACTGTTTTTTTATAAAAATTATGTTCAGTTTTTTGACTATATAGTTGGAAATCCGCCATATATAAGAATCCATAATCTTGCCTTAGACACAAGAGATTTATTAAAGAGAGAGTTTCAGTTTTCTGGTGGTACTATTGATATTTATTTATCCTTTTTTGAAATGGTTTTTAAAATGATTAATTTAAACTG
>CAUJFT010000227.1 GCA_963169475.1 Bacteroidota bacterium
GGGACCATTACAAGGAGAATTATTCGTATTGCAGGCTCCCGTTTGAGTAGGAAAAGTATTAGTTGCCGTTAATTGGACATTTGCACCTGGACAAATCACCGGATTAGGAGGAGTAGCAGTAACGCTACCTTCGGGTACAAAAGACACTTGGTCTATAACGGTACAGACTCCATCATTATAGGTAACAGTATAGGTAATTGGTGAGCTAACGGTTGCAATAGGATTGGGGATATTGGTAGCACTCAAACCCGTCGCCGGCGACCACGAATAACAATTTCCGGACGGACAGCCCACACTCCCGCCCACTGAGGCATCTAACTGTACTGCTTGCGGGATTCCCGGACAAAAAGTATAATCAGAAGCGGCAATATCTACCCCAAAAACATTTACCGTAAACCCAATGACTTGTACGCTGGGAACAGGGCAATTATTATCGGTAACGGTAATCGTAAAATTCCAATATCCCACATTATTAGCATTAGTCGGCCATGTCAATGTTCCTGTTACGGGATTTGTCCCGGTAGTCGTAAAAGTAGAACCGCTTAATGCAACTTGTGCATTAGAGGTCATGGTAATCGTGGTACTTGGGTTAGGGTCTATTCCTACAATATTAAAGGATAAGGTATTTCCTGCACAAACCCTTAGATTATTTACTCCTACGGCAACCGCCCCGCTAAGGTTAGAAATGGGTTGAATTTGTACGCTACTATTATTTACACAATTGATTACCACTACTTGAATATCTCGCATCACAGAACCAATAACAACTCCATTTCTGTATTCATCTACCCTTACCGCCAATACTCCTTGCTGTACTCCCGCAGGCGTAAATGTCATCTGTCCAGTCATGTTGTTAAATCCAAAATTATTGGCAGGGGTGGTAGAGATGGGGTAGTTTGAGTTAAATGGAAAATTAAACGTTACGGAGGTACCAGCATTCTGCAAAGGGTTTACTAATGAATATACCAAAGAATCCCCATCTGGCTCAATCGCACCGTGATTATAGTTTGCTAACTGACCGGCGCAAAAATAAGGCACCGGAAGAGATGAGAATACTGGCGAGCTATTACAAGGAGCCGTTAGATTATTCAACTTTGACTGCACGTAAAAACTATTCCCTCCCGGTCCTGTAGTAATAGCATAATTCCTACAACACGAACTAAAACTAAACACCCAATCAGAACAAGCCTGTGGTAAGGTATAGGTTGTTTTATAAATGTATTGTTGGATACCGGGAAGAGAACCTCCGTTACAAGAAGTATTTCCGATTTGCTGAACACAAATAGCAGACACCTCCTGAGAGCTTACTAATGTTACCGTAGCACTATTGTTAAAGCCGCAAGAAGCAGAAGAAATATTAATATTCCATGAGTTTGGAAATGTAGCACCCGCACAATCCCTATAAAGATTAAGGGTAATCTCATAGGTATTGCCACTAAGACAACTATATGTCAAATCTGCACCCACAAAATGACTAGCATAAACATTTGAAACGGTTAGAAAAAATAGCACGGACAGGTGAAAAGAAAAACGTATTAAGGAATTTTTATTCATAATTTAATCGACAATAAATTGTGGTAAAGATAGTATCTTTTAATCTTTTATCCAAACTTTAAAGTCATAAAACTTTAAAATAGGGGATATTTATTCCCAAATAATATTGATAAAGTATCCCCAAATCCAATAAATCTTAGACTCATAGACCTGTATTATTAAACTCAATTCTTCAATACAAAAACTATATATACATCAGTAAGTAACTAATAATCAAATTATTATCCGTTATTATCACCAATAAAAAATAGTATGCTAAAAAACGAATTGCAAATGCTTTTGCTTGCAGAAAAAGGGAAAATATAAAAAAATACAGTAAATTTATTCCTTAATGTTATTTACAGAAAAAAAACAACATTATTTATACTTAATAATTTCAAAGCCCCCTAACAAGGGCTTTGAAATTATTTTTTTTGCAAATCAATCTAATACTGTTATCGCTTAATCTATTATGGCTATTCTTTTTGTGGCGACTACCTTGTTTTCTTGTGTCAGCCGTAGTAGATACAATCCCGTTGGTAAATTATTCCGACATAGCGTAATTGTTTGTCCGTTAATACCATTCAATTGCATAACGGTCTGCCCAAAGAGATTATCTATCGTGAGGGTTGCATTTTGTAGGTTTTTGTCGGCTTGTAGAGCGGTCTCCACAAAAAAAGGGTTGGGGTAAACTTTAAGCGCGCTATTATCTGATGATTCTTCCATTCCGACACTACAAGGAGTGAGGCAGTAGGTAATAGTAGCCGCAATAGTTCCCGTATTCAGGTCAATATTTCCTCCTGTTTGGTCACAAAAATCAAGTGTTCCGGTCATCGTACCGGTATTCCACGTATTATTACTAACACAGAATTTACCCGAGCCATTGATTTGATTCCCATTATACCAATCGCCCTCTACAAAAACATTCCCATCATTGGTAAATATCGCTGGACCTCCCAATGAGTCATCATTAGAGAAGTTATAAGTAACATAAATAATCCCTGTACTTGCATTTATAAAATTTTTTGCGTTTTTGAAATCAGTAGTAGTAATCACACCTGCACTTGTAATAGAAGCAAGATTTAAGAAATTCATCGAGACTATTGAACCATTGTTATTCAGCGTTGAACCAGTGTCTATCAAAAATTGATTGGCATTGAGCGTTGCACTAGCATTATTAATAAATGTACCGGCACTTAGTAAGCTATCAGCCTGAAATACTCCGTTATTGGTAGTTGTATTAGAAAACAAGGGAACTCTTGGCACATTGAAGATGCCATTTACTGTCAGTGTTGCTGTACCACTGGGATAATTAAGAACAAATAGCCTCATGGCAGAATTTCCAATCAGAGAACCATTTGAACCGATTGTAACAGAGCCACCCGTATGATTATAATCGGTATCTAAGGTTACGGTATGGTTAATGACAACAACCCCGGTCCCCATAGGGGGAACTCCTCCCCAAGTAGCAGGACTTGACCAACTTCCATTTGTAACCGTAGTTTGTGCATTACTATTGGTTACCACTAAACTAAAAAAGACAAGTAAATAAAAAAATAAATTCGTTTTCATCCTATGGATGTCAGTGATTATAGTGCTGACCCCGCACTGTTAAAAAAATATTCTATGGTTGAGTTTTTAGGGTATGATTACCATCAAATTATATCTATATTATTGGGATTTGCGAGAGTAGCAGGAGTGTATGATTTTGTAAATCATTTCATTTGTATTAGTATCTATTATCAAAGGGCTTCAAGTGGGCTATCGCTTTAAGGGTACTTAACTTATAAGTACTTAATAACGACCTCTTTTTGAATAACGCTCTTTATTCCTAATTGTTTTAACCATTCAAATGTTATTACCTAAAAGTATTTCTCCTCTCCAAAAAAGAATTTATAAAAAACACTACCAAAACCCAAGTATTTGAAGCCTTTGCCGAGCAAAAAAACATTCTGCCCCTACTTTTAAGCGTAATTTTTCAGGTAGGCGTTATCTTAGTATCATCTGCTACATATTCTAAAATATCACCGGGCTGACAATCCAATGCATTACAAATCGCCTCCAAAGTGCTAAATCTAATCGCTTTTGCTTTCCCAGTTTTTAATATCGAAAGATTAGATAACGTCAATCCTACTTTATCAGAAAGTTCATTGAGCGACATTTTTCGTTTAGCCATTATAACATCTAAATTTACGATAATTGCCATAGTCTAAACCGTTAAATCATTTTCATTTTGAATATCTACTCCTTTCTTGAAAATAGCTCCTATAGTATAAATCATTGCTCCCATTAAAATAAATGCTTGACTATCACCCCAAAAATGGTTTAAATTTTCCATAACAAAATCATATCGCATTGAGTTTTTTGCAAATTGCTTACCGATATAACTTAACAACCCAATCGAAAGGGTGTAATAACTAATCTGTGAAATTTGGCTTGCAACAAAAGTACTAAAAGGCTTAGATAAATCCATTTTGTGCATGAGTTTAATAAGTATATAAAACATATAAGCCTTCAAAAATGCAATCGTTAAAATAAGTCCATAAATACCAAAGAAAGCAAAGCGACTACTTTTGTTGATTTCTGTTAAATCTAATTTTTGATAAAGATTGGAGATAAATTTAGGCTCATACAGACTAAAAAAGAAATTTACCCCTAAACCTCCCGCCTCAATACACAAACCCACAAAGATAATCCAAGCAACAATCAATAAGCCTTTAAATACGAAGTTATTTGTTTTTGACATGATATTAATATTTTGATTAAGGCTGCAAATATAATAAATATTTATTGAAATACAACAAATATTTATCTTTTTTCAAAATATTTATCTATTTTATATAGCAAAATAAGTGTAAATTGTCTATTCCTCGGCTCACATAGAGCAAAACCTTGTGCTTATGGGTTTATAATCTCCAATCTTTTTTCTCTATACTAAAAAAAAATTCCGAAATTTGCCCGCGTTTATTTTTTGTCTATCCATGAAAAAAATCGTAAAAAAATGGCTTTTATTGACGGGGATTTTACCCCTATTAGCCGGTAACGTAATCGCCCAATACCCGGAAACAGAGATTTACCTTTTCCGGTATCAAATACAGAAAAAACAGGTTATCTTAAAGAAACCTCAAAAGGTCGCCTTGCAAAAGGGATATAATAATCAGCCTTCTTTTGTCAAAAATTCTCCAAAAATTTTATTTGTTTCCCAACCTGAAGGAGAATCACAAACCGAAGTCTATGTGTGGGACTATCAAAAAAAGACCCTTAGCCGGGTAACCTCAACCCCGGAAAGTGAATTTTCTCCCAGAGTACATCAAGGCAAAATGACCGCCGTAAGGATAGAGTGTGGTCCAGATAGTGTACAGCGATTGTGGTGCTTCGCGCTTTCTCCAGATTGGAAAGCCGAAAATGAAAACGTACTCTTTATTACGCGTAAAGGAGTGGGATATTACGATTGGATAAATGATACCCAATCGGGTATTTTTATTGTAGGAGACAAAGACCTACATACTTTACACTTATTAGATACCGAACGCCCTTTTTCAGACAGTCTTCTTGCCACAAATATTGGTAGAAGCGTCTGGAAAGTGCCGCGAAAAAACCTATTGAGCTATATACAAAAAGACGAAACAGGAGGTACGAACATTCAATTTATTTCATTTACCACTAAAAAGAAAATGCCGCTACCAATTCCGCTATTACCAGAAATGGAAGACTTTGTGTGGCACCCAAAGGGTTATCTTTGGGCTTTACAAGACGGGAAATTATGGGCGTGGTTTCCCGGAAAAAGTCAATCGTGGGTAGAAGTGGCTGATATAGCAAGCCTTGGGTTAGGTGATTTTTATCGGATAGCACTTCACCCCAAGGGAAAAAAGATTGCTTTAGTGAGATTTGAAGGGAAAAAACCATGAATGGGGAAATGTGAATAAAATTTAAAAATATTTTCATAAAAAAGCGTATCTTTGCAGGCTATTTATAACGCAAATTATTTTATAATAATAAAAGAATAAACTATATCAGATATGAATTTTATCGTTAATTCAACGGCTTTAACAAAAGCATTGAGTAGAGTTTCCGGAGCGATTCCTTCCAAATCTATGCTTCCAATTATAGAAAATTTCCTTTTTGAGGTTCAGGATAATTTACTATTGATTTCTACAACTAATCTTGAAAACTCCATGCAAACCAAACTAAGCGTGGAGTCAAGAGGAGAAGCAATTAAAGTCGCAATACCTGCCAAAATCATTCAGGACGTAGTCAAGGCTTTACCTGACCAACCCCTTACCCTAACAATAGATGACGCAACTTTTGCCATTGAGCTAAACTCCGGAAACGGTAAATATAAAATTAGTGGTGAAAATGGCGAGAATTTTCCTGCCATAGCCAGCCCTGATACTGAAAGCGAGTCGGTAAGTATGCCTATTCCAGTCTTATCCAAAGCAATCAATAAAGTACTCTTCGCCGCTTCTTCTGACGAAGATAGAGGTGCTTTAAACGGTATGCTTTTTAACCTCGGAGAGCATGGAACAACCTTCGTAGCAACCGACGCGCACCGCCTTGTGAAGTATATACGCCCCGATATTACCGTAGCGGTTTCTACAAGTTTTGTCGTACCTCAAAAAGCCCTAAACCTGATTAAATCTTCTTTAGATGCCTCTGACAATAAAGAAGTCAATATTTACTATACAGAGAATAATGCCTTTTTTATAACAGACTCCCTTACGATGGTTTGCCGTCTGATTGATGCTAAATACCCTAATTATGAAAACGTTATCCCAAAAGAAAACCCCAATATACTCCACATCGGAAAGACAGAATTATTGGGTACACTTCGCCGTATGAACATCTTCGCTGATAAAATCTCTCACAGAGTGCGCTTTTCGCTCAAAAAAGATAAAGTAGAAGTTTCCGCAGAAGATTTGGAATTTGCGAATGAAGCCAAAGAAACCTTGGGGTGCGACTATAGCGGAGAAGAAATGGAAATAGGATTTAGTGCAGCTTTCTTAATAGAAATTATCTCTAATATTGAAACTCAAACCCTAAGCATAAAGATGTCTGCACCTACAAGAGCAGGGATTGTGTTACCTGATACTCAGGACGAAAGCGAAAACATGCTGATGCTTATTATGCCCATTATGCTCAATAATTTTTGACATTTTGGATAAATAAAATAAAACAACGGAGGCTATTTTGTAAAGAATAGTCTCCGTTTCTATTAATAGCCCTTGGTTTTTCTATTTAGAGAGAAAGAAGATTAGATAAAATTTCCTCCTTTAAAAGATAAAGACCATAGCGATAAAAAACTATATCTTATTTTATTTGCTTACGTATAACCGACTTGCTAACGTTAATTATTTGTTTTAACAATATGAAACTTTTTTCAATCTCTTTTACTTTAATTGCTTTCTTAGTAACAACCACCCGGCTACATGCCCAGAATACAGAACATGGACAAATTTCGCTCAGCCCAGACGGGATTCAGTTTTTTCATGGCGACTTAGAAGAACTGAAAGCTGAAGCCAAAACCAAAAAAAAAATAATTTTCATAGACGCTTTTACGGAGTGGTGCGGACCCTGCAAAATGATGTCAAGTCAAACCTTTACGGATAAAGCTGTTGGCGATTTCTTCAATGCTAATTTTATTAACTACAAGTTAGATATGGAAAAAGGAGAGGGCCCCGGATTTGCAGTAAGGTATGATGTATCGGCTTATCCTACGCTCCTCTTCCTAAATCCCAAAGGAGAGCTTGTTCATAAAGTATTAGGCTTTCGAAAACCTGACCAATTGTTAGAAGATGCCCGAAAAGCAGTGAACCCCAAAGACAATATGGCATTGATGAAATCGGAATTTGAAAATGGAAACAAAGACCCTGAATTACTCCTAAATTATGCAAAACGCCTTGCCGAAAGCAAAATGGAATATAAGGAGGTAGCAGAACGTTATTTTGAAGCACAGCAAGAAAAAGACCTCCTCTCTCCTCGTAATTGGGAAGCCATTCAACTATTGACGGACAGCATTCAAAGCCGAGAATTTCAGTTTTTACTTAGAAAAAAAGCAGATTTCGTGAAAAAATATACCTTAAAGCAAGTAGATACCAAAATCACAAAGGTTTGTTACAATATTGCAGAAATTGCTATTAAGACGAAGAATCAGGCTAAGTTTCAGGAAGCGGTCTCAATCGCCCGAAAATATATTGCAGATAATGAGAAAACCGCAGAGGAGTTAACGCTTCAAAAATTAGAAACAGAAGAAAATTGGGATTTGTATGCCACCCAAACCATTGCTTACATAGATAAATTTAAACCAACAAATGCCAACTATCTAAATACAGCGGCTTGGATTTTTTATGAGCATATCACAGCAACCGAATCCCTAACCAAGGCACTCGCTTGGGCAAAACAA
>CAUJFT010000228.1 GCA_963169475.1 Bacteroidota bacterium
GTACCCACCAATACCAAAACTCAAGTTCAAAAAGAATTTATTCTTGTAACCCCCACAGGAGAAGTAAAAACCTTGAAAGTAGATAAAGTGGAATAACGTATTCCTTTAACATGGAGAAGAAAAATACGCCGTATAGCGCGAAGATCGGAATTTATACAGAAGGTGTTTGATACAAACGCCTTTTTTTTATCCCTTAGTCCTCAAACTCATTTTTTTACTCCTAAAAAACACGCCTTATCTACCCCCGAATCATTATCGCATAAAAAACACTTTCTTCGTTACAACCTTGTCTATAGTTTGTAAACTGACAAAATACATGCCCTGGGGAAATTCCCTTGTATCTATAGAGAATCTTCGATTCCCTCCGAATAGCTTTCCTTCATATAGCCTCAATACTTCTTGCCCCACAATATCATACAAGATGAGTTTCCCCTCAACAGGATAATCAAAAGTAACGGGAATTGTTAAAATATCAGAAGCTGGGTTTGGAAATGGAGTATATAAAGAAGCGAAAGTCTCCGGAGGAGCAGCCGAAGACAGTATTTTTACCTCAAAATCATAAACCCCTACAGGAGCAGTAATTGGACGCTGCATAGACTTACCGCTATTTGCCGTTGCCGTAATATAATACTCAACCTTGCTCCCAACCGGCTGCGGGGGAATCTCCCCTACCCACTCATTGGTTCCGAGAATTTGGGTCATCGTAACTGGAAAAAAAATATTCGATGGAGAAACTCTATATTGTATTATAGCATTTGCAATACCACTTTGATGACGGATAGCAGCCGTTACGGCATAAGGGCTACTATTATTGTAGGTATCTCCTAAGGGTTGATGCGTAATGAGCAAAGGAGCCGGTACTCCTACTGAATGCGTGATGCAGTGAAGTGCCCCACTTTGTTGAATAATACTATTACAGTCAATCGTGGCGATTTTATAACCGGGTAGGTGTTCGCCTAAGATTCGGATTGCCATAGTATCGTACTGCATTTCATATACTGGAAGTAAGATTTTTTTATTGACAAAAGTCAAGTTCGTGTAAGTACGATAATCTCCTCCGGAGTTAGGATAGTTTCCCCCTTCGGGAGGCATTGGGATTCTGACTACTTTGTAGGGCGTTCCAAACGGAGTATTATAGTTATTCAATACATATTGGATATTGGCATCAATCTGCGGACCATCTGACACTCCCGTAGGGTATTCTCCTACCAACAAGGTCTGTTCATCTATCAATTTCATGTGCATATCAATATGATGAATCCCGTCATAGGGTAATATATCCATCTTGATGTATCTTCCATAAGCTATCCCCATAAAGTGGTGCATAATGGTATCAATTTGGGGGGCATTCTTAGGGGTTAGGCTATATCCGGTACCTAAATTTTCATTTAAAACCAAATCAGAAGAAAAAGCAGTACCCAAGCCATCAGACATAAAGTTTCCGCCGGTATGAACCAAATCGTAGGGAGCTTGTGTAGTTGCGTAATGCGGTAGTCCAAATTGAGTTGCAATGGCTTCCGGAATTATATCATCTTTTGGGCGCGGACGATTGTAAATCCAATCTACAAACATCAAATCCTCTACCTCATTTTTGTAAATAGTATTTCCCCCATAGTCTCGCATCCAAATAGTATTCGATTCTTCTTGAAGAAACGCCACATTCGTTAGGGAGATAGCATTGGTACTTAAATCTGTCTTCACGGCATTAGAATCAGCGCAAACAATTACGACCATACATTCCGTTTGTGCCTCTTTTACGATTTGCCTTAAAATGTCAGGATACATCTTCCATGTGATAAATAATGCCTGAACCTCTTCCCATTCCGCCATCGTTCTTACAGAAAAATCAGGCGGAACAGTAATGGCATCTGTAGCATAAGCACGAGAAATTGCATATCCAGCAATAAAGGGCTTTTCTTCCGAGGTAATCCATTTGGGTAGGTTCTCTTGTACTTGTGCAAAAAGAGACACCCTATAAATTAAAATGATTATCAATATAAATACATTTTTCTCCCTCATTCTCTGAATAAATTTACTGTAAAATTACGAAAAAATAGAAAAAGCAGTAACTTTGCCGCTTACTTTTATAAAATGAAATACTTTTTCTTGTCATTATTGGTATTGCTTATGCCTTTGCTCAAAGGACAAAACGAAGTCGAAAAGCCCGCAATCGTATTAACTGGTCATAGAGGGGCTGCCGGACACGCACCCGAAAATACGCTTTCAGCTATCCGTAAAGCAATAGAATTTAAGGTAAACAGAATAGAGATAGACGTACAACAAACCCGAGACGGAGTAGTAGTGTTGATGCACGACCTTACGGTAAATAGGACCACAAACGGAACCGGAAAAGTTAAGAATTTGTCCTTTGAAGAAATCAGAAAACTAAACGCCGCCGCCAACTTTCAATCCGGCAAATCGCCCGCAGAAGCTATCCCTACTTTGGAGGAAGCCCTTGAACTTATCAACGGAAAAACCCAATTTATTATTGAAATCAAAAAAGGAGATGACTATTATCCAGATATTACCCAACATATCGTGTCCTTAATCCAAAAACACAAAGCACACACTTGGTGTATTATCCATTCTTTTGACGATGAAGTATTACGGGCAGTACACGAAGCCGATAGCCAGGTTGTACTACATAGCGTAACACTTACACGAAGAAGCAAACAACTCCGTAAAATGCCTTATATTTCGGAGGTTTCTATTTACCATAGATTTGTAACCCCTTCTTGGATTCATAAAATCCATAAAATGGGAAAAAGGGTAAATGTATGGACAGTAAATGAACCTGATATAATCGATAGAATACTCAAAATGGGAGCGGATGGGATTATCTCTGATTACCCAGATAGAGTCCTCAATCATAGTAAATAAGAAGCTGTTTTTGGGCTATAAGTAGTAGGTGATAAAAAATAAACAGCAAACGATAAGATTAGATGAGTAATAATCAATATTTTAATTGATAGTTATATTCTTGGTTTTTTACCTCACTTATACTTACAAGGATTATCTCCATCTTAAAATTGAAAAGATAAATTACACGGATTGCAGCAGATTTTGCAACCCATTTTTTCCTAAAAGACAAAATACCTTAACAACCACCCAAAAGACGGCAGCAATCCTTGACCTTCATGTCGAGCAAAGCGGAATATCACACATTGCTTGTCAATGACGGCAGGAAAAATAGTGCCATTAGGCATAAATTAAGCAGTATAATAGCGAGCAATAAGAGTAAATAATTAATAATCATGTCTTTAAACAACAACTATTTTCTAAGTTTTTTTGCCC
>CAUJFT010000229.1 GCA_963169475.1 Bacteroidota bacterium
CAGGAAACACCTTTACCGTCAATGCAGCAGGTAGCCCATACACCGTTACCGTCAAAGATGCAAACAACTGTACCGCTACGTTATCCGCAGTTACCGTAACTCAACCTACAGCAATCTCCGGAAGCGCGAGCGCAGGAACGATTTCTTGTAACGGAGGAACAACCACCCTCACCGTAACCGCAAGTGGAGGAACGGGAAGTTTACAATACAGCCTCAACGGAGGAACTTACCAAGCAGGAAACACCTTTACCGTCAATGCAGCAGGTAGCCCATACACCGTTACCGTCAAAGACGCAAACAACTGTACCGCTACGTTATCCGCAGTTACCGTAACCCAACCTACGGCATTATTGGCTTCTACTTGCTACAAAAATGACCTTTGTCAATTAAACCAGGGCGAGCTTTCTGTTCAAGTTACGGGAGGAACAGCCCCTTATACAATCTCGTGGGCTCCTCCGGGAGGTACTCCTGCCTCTCCGATTACAACTTCTGCGGCTCAAACTATTATCTCTGGCTTGGCAGGGGGTACAACCTACACCATTACAGTAACAGATACTAACGGGTGTAATCCATAATGCACCCAAAAGAAAGAACATGTTTTGATGTAATAAAGTGAATCAAGAATCTTAGACATTGGACAAAATAATAGTCCAATGTCTAAGATTGATTTTCTACCATAAAGTTACCCTTTTTCCCTTTAAAAAATGTCGAGTAGCGTATTGTATTTCTCCTTGCCTAAAATCCAAGCCCTCCCGTAAGAGAAATGATTCCTGTTTTAGTGGTATTGAGTATAGTCGGAGAATAGGTTCCTTCTCCGGTTAAAGAGTAGGGTCTGTAAAAATCCTTTTGGAGATACTGAACATAAGCAACATCTATAAATAAACTACTCCCCCTCCAACCGATACCTGTACTCCATGTGTATCGTAACGGCTGAAAATCTTTAAATTTGCTAATGTCTGTATTGTCCTGATAGCGACTTAATTCTGGCTTTACTGCATTTCCAAGAATATTCCCGCCTGCTCTTACCCTAAACTTTCCAAAACGAAGTTCTCCTCCAAAACGATAATTCAAACCCAGTCTAAAACCTTCTCTAATTCCTTGATTTTCGGATTCATAATCATAATAATCAGGGTCTGAAGTAGCGTATTGGGAACGTAATCTTGCACTCGTGTAATCTACCATATTTATATCCGCGCTTAAAAACCCTCTTTTACCAAAGAGATACATTAGGCCTGCGGTAGCTTCAAAGGGTGTTTTTAACCGATATAGACTACTCATATTATCACTTTCTTGATAAATTAGAGATTGAGAAGCTCTTTGTTGAGTGTTAGAAATAGAAAAATCAAAGTGGTCCGTTAGGAAATAAAAAGTAGGAGACTTCACAGAAACTCCCATTCGGAAAACGTCTGTCGGTCTGTATATAATCCCTACACTCAGGTTTGCACCGCTACCAGAGGTTCCGAATCGGTCATTAAAGTCCATTCTTTCAGCGGGAAATTCTAAATCTCCGGTATTAGGATTATTTTGATAAACAGAATGAAGTTGATTAATGTCTTTTTCAGAAACATAAAGATTTTGATTATATTTTATTCCTGCAATGCCCAAATTTGCTCCTAAGTAAAGTTTATTCTCGTAGTTCGCCCCTATTCCTATATTCCATTCTTGTTTACGTCCGCTTTGAGAAAGCTCTACTGTCTGCTGAATCCTTCCTTTATTAAATTCGGGAAAATATTGGGTAGTTTGCCCGGCAAGAGTATCAATAGCATAAGTATAATAAGCGAGTCCACCATAAGTATTGAGGCTTTGCTCTAAAATATTATTAGGGGTTCCATTAGCAGATTGGACAAAATAATCAGTGATAGAACTAAAGTTATTATATCCTATCCCTTCAACTTCTCTTTTATAATTCGAACTTTGGTTGTAAGAAAGCCCGAAAGAGAAGCCTTCCCACTTTTTATTTTTATCATTTTCGGGATTAAGGTTGTTAAAATAGACATATCCTAAATTATTAAGGGAAAGTTGAGAAGCGGATTTTCCTGTAGTTTCTCCCAGAAAAGAAGCCTCATTTCCTACAATACGGAGAGAAGTAGTCATACTTAGGTCGGAAAATTGATAAATCCCTAACCCTGCGGGGTTTAGGCTTTGGGCAGACATATCGCCACCCACTGCCGAGAATGCTCCACCAGCAGCCTGTGAGCGTGCTGTACCAAACGTATTATCGTGGCTATACCTCAATACATCCCAGCCATTCTGAGCCTGAATAGTAACTATACTAAATAGAAAAAAAATAAAAATATAATTGTATTTGCACATAAGCATCATTTTATACTGAAATAATTTTTTCGACAAAAATGAAAAATAAGCCCCGTCAAAATCGGGTAGATACTAACAACTTTTTACACCAAGATTACTACTATTTTCAAGGATTAATTATAACGACTGGGAAAGAGCGCGTAAATCATTTTCTTATACAACCAGTATAATCATGCTATAAGGTAGAAAGACACACTTTTTTGCTCATGTATGTATCTTTAAACCATTAACAACACGCTTTACATAAGTAAATCAATTGCCTTTATAGAACAAAAATACCACTATTAAGCCAAAAAGGTGAGCCGATTAAAGCCCACCTTTGTATCTCAGAAAGCCGTTATCTTGGTCTGTGTCCGCCTCCACTGCTTCCGCTTGAACTTCTTCCGCCACCACCGGAGCCACTTCCTCCTTGAGAAGGGCGGGATTCAAACGCTCTTGGAGAAGGGGTAGGGCGTGGAGAGGGATTAGCACGCGGAGTGCTACGAGGAGTAGGATTAGTATTGATTCGAGGGGTACTCTCGCTACCCTTACTAGGGTGTTGAAGTGTCGCTCCGGGAGTGAATACCCTTGGTGTACTTTGGTTCTTACCCCCAAATGTTCCGGATTGATTCGGGTTAATCTGACTTCCGGTATTGCTTCTCCCTATTATAGGTCTAGGAGTATTGAAGGCTGCTTGAGGGTTTACCATCGGAGAGGTTGAACCCCTATGCGGCATAGATACCGAAGGCGTTCCGATTACAACCAATCCACCTCCGCCCCAAGGATTATAGGGATTATAGTACCCGCCATATCCTCCGTATCCCCATGAATTGTAGTAGTTATTATAGAAACCTCCCCCCCAGGTATTATAAAAGCCTCCGTATCCCCAAGCATTGTAGGGGTTACCCAATCCATAATTCCAGCCATAGGGATTATAGTAATTTCCCCATACTCCGGTATTCCCATACCACGGATTGTAATACCCCCCTAATCCCAGATTATTATTATAAAAACCTGCGTAAGGAGAACCATACATAAAGTAGCTGTCCGAGTAATAAGGCGAATAATAACCGAAGTTGCTTCCCGAAGGGGTATTAAAACGGTTTAGTCTCCTAGAATAATAAAAATCGTCATCATCTTCCCGATTGGTAAACACTTGAGAATTGCTTTCTTCCTCGTCATAATTGTAGGAATATGTAACCTTATCATTAGCAGTAAAATATACGCTATCATTTTCGGTAGTGGAGGCTACCCTCAGCGCACTACACCCCTGAAGTATTAGCACTATGAGTACTACCGTAACTAAATAAATTATCTTCATATCCTTAAAATTGAATTTGCTTACAATTATAATACGAAAAACACCTCTTGAAAGTTTATTGATAGAAGATAAATTTAGGGCATCTTGTAATTTTATGAAAGTATAAATCAGTTGTCCCCAAAGCCAATAGCCTCCTCCTATTAGATGATTTTACCTTAATGAGGCGGGAAT
>CAUJFT010000230.1 GCA_963169475.1 Bacteroidota bacterium
CCTTACGTTAAACCTAAGACTACTACTACCACCACTCCTCCTGCTACCACTACCGCCCCAGTTACTACTACAGCACCCGCTACTACCACCGCTCCCGCTACTACTACTGCCCCTGCTACTACTAAGCCTGTAGATGGTAAAAAAGGAGGTACTACTCCTGCTGGTGATGGTAAAACGAATGACGGTTCTGGCAAAAAAGGCGGCACTACTCCCGCTGGCGATGGTAAAACCGGTAGCAATCCTTCTGGAAAAAAATAATTTAATAAATTTATTTTAATGCCGAAAAGCAAGCCCCAAACGGGCTTGCTTTTTTTATGTCAGCTATAAATTGGCTTAGAAAAAACACATTAAAAATTATCAGAAAGCGGGACTCATCATCATGTTGAGCGAAACCTAACATCTCCCCCAAATTTTTTACTTCGCTCCTTAATTTCTATCAGAATAAGAACATATATTTTTATTTTATGTGTTTCTCCTAATATTTTAGACAAAAATTTGGATATAATTTAGATTCGTTCTAAATTAGCGCACAATTTCGGGACAGAATGAAAAAGAGAAAATTATCGGTATTAAAAATCGGAGAAACTGCTACAATATCCACCGTAGAAACAGCAGAAATGCAGGTAGCCCTAATGAACCTTGGAGTGTTAGAAGGGGATACCTGCCGACTTTCGGATATAGCTCCCCTGGGCGACCCTATGGCGATTCTTGTAAATGGGACAAAGATTTCTCTTAGAAAAAAAGATGCGGAGAAGGTATGGGTTACCCCCTAATCACGAACCCAAACATTCCGAATATTTTTGAGTTTTACCGAAGTTAGAAAGATTGTCAGGAAAACTAAAACTTATATGGCATATTTTTTCATAGTTCCCGATATAAAATGTATTGAAATTGAATCTGCATGAAAATAGCATTAATAGGGAATCCCAATAGTGGTAAGTCTTCATTGTTTAATGCCCTCACGGGCATGAATCAAAAAGTAGGAAATTACCCGGGTGTAACCGTGGACCGTAAATTAGGAGAGATGAATAAAGGAACCCCTCACTCTGCAACCCTCATTGACCTGCCGGGTATATATTCGTTGTATCCTAACTCTGAAGATGAGCAAATCGCTTGTGATATTATACGAAATCCTCTCCACAAAGACCATGCAGATATTTGGGTAGTAGTAGCAGATGCTACACAATTAAGAAGAAGCCTTTTGCTTTGTACCCAAATGACAGATATGCAGCTTCCGGTAGTACTTGCGGTTAATATGATTGATTTGATAGAGGATTCTGACAAGTACATTCACTTTGAGAAATTAGCTGCAAAGTTAGCGATTCCGGTTATTCCGGTTTCTGCCCGAACCAAATCGGGGATTGAACCCCTCAAAAAAATCCTGCAAAAGCCTGTGCCAATTTCGGGAACGCGAGTCTTGAAAATTCCGGAGGGTCTCCAGCTTGTAATCGAAGATATAAAAGGGCTAATCAATACCGAGAACGATTATCTTGCTTATCAAGCCTATATCACGCCAGATACATTTACCTATTTGCCCGAAGCTACTCGTAATCAGATGAAAGAGCTGTCGCCTATGCACGCCTCTCGGGAATTAATTGCGAATGAAATGCTAGTTAGGTATGACCGCATTGACCTCTTTTTAGAAGATTCTCTCCGACCAGTCGCTACATTGGCAGAAAAAAGAACTATTCTCTTAGACAAAATTTTTATCCACCCTATTGGCGGGTATCTCATCTTTCTGTCTATCTTGTTGCTCATCTTCCAGATGTTGTTTTCGGTAGCAGAATTTCCTATGCAAGGGATAGAATGGATATTTGGAGAGTTGGGCGAAGGCATCAGGAGTATAATGCCTCAAGGTTCCATGTTTTCTCATTTTGTAACCGATGGCGTTCTTGCCGGCATTGCGGGGATTGTGGTATTTGTTCCTCAAATAGCCTTTTTGTTTCTTTTCATTTCTATCCTAGAAGAAACAGGATATATGTCTCGCGTAGTGTTTCTCATGGATAGGATTATGCGCCCTTTTGGGTTTAGTGGTCGGTCTGTTATTCCGCTCATCGGAGGCATGGCTTGTGCTGTCCCTTCTATAATGATGGCGCGAACGATTCCTAACCCCAAGGAACGCTTGATTACTATCTTGGTAACTCCACTCATGAGCTGCTCGGCACGACTACCAGTCTATGTATTGCTCACCGCTCTTTTTGTGCCTGATATGAAAATCTTAGGTGGATTAGGTAATCTCAAGGGATTGGTCATGTTGGGGTTATATGTGATGGGGTTTGTCATGGCACTGCTTGTGGCTTTTTTGTTAAAAAAACTAATGAACTACAAGTCAGATGGGATTTTTGTATCAGAAATGCCTTTATATCGTAAGCCTCGTTGGCAGAATGTAGGTACTACTATTTGGAAAAAAACGTATGCTTTTTTATATGAAACGGGCAAAATCATTCTGGTAATCTCTGTCATTTTATGGGGGCTAAAATCTTTTGGACCCGGTAACCGCTTTACACAAATTGAAACAAAATACGATGGCATGATACAACTTTCTCCGGAAAAGGCAGATTCTCTCAAAATGGAAAAATCTTCGGAAATGCTTAAATCCTCCTACGCCGGAGTGCTTGGCAAAACCATTGAACCCTTGATTCGTCCCTTAGGATATGATTGGAAAATCGGAATTTCTCTACTAACCTCCTTTGCGGCAAGAGAGGTGTTTACTGGTACGATGGGCATGATTTATGGAATGAGTGAGTCGGTAGAGGTGGAGGACGAAGCCCAACGCAAAACGCTTACCGAAAGAATTGCGAAGGAATATCCTCCGGCAGTGGCTTTTTCTCTATTGATTTTTTATGCTTTTGCGATGCAGTGTATGAGTACGCTCGCTGTTACTCGCCGCGAGACGGGTTCTTGGAAATGGACGGCTTTTATGCTGATTTACTTGACGCTACTCGCTTACGGAGCGGCTTTTGTAGCCTACAGAATTGCGCTTGAATGGTTCTAATGTGTCAAGATGTCGGTTTGTACTGACACATTGTATCTATAAAAACAATTGCATGGCATTTGCTACAAGCAGGTTTTTTCCATGTAATAAATTTGATATAAAAATAATAGTTTTTCCATGATTACAGAACCATTGCAAAAAGAACAAGGAAATATTTCGGTGAATACTGAAAATATTTTTCCCATTATCAAACGCTCTCTTTATTCTGACCACGAGATATTTTTGAGAGAACTCATTTCTAACGCGCTAGACGCTACCCAAAAACTAACCTATCTTTCCTCCAAAGGAGAGTTTGAAGGAGAGTTGGGAGACTTGACAATCCGCGTTTCTGTGGATAAAGATGCAAAAACCATCACCGTTTCCGATAACGGATTAGGAATGACCGATGAGGAAGTCCGTCAGTATATCAATCAGGTGGCATTTTCGGGTGCAGAAGAGTTTGTAAAAAAATACAGCGAAGCAAAAGATAGTAAAGACATTATCGGACGATTTGGGCTTGGGTTTTATTCCGCTTTTATGGTTTCGGCTCAAGTAGAAATCCAGACGCTTTCTTTTAAAGAAGGAGCAGTACCTGTACATTGGACTTGTGATGGCTCTACTTCCTATACGCTTGAAGCCGGAAGCAGGGTAGAAAGAGGTACAAGCATTATCCTTCATGTAGATTCGGAATCGGAAGAGTTTTTAGAAGAAATTCGCCTAAAAAATATCTT
Source organism: Bacteroidota bacterium (assembly GCA_963169475.1). Lineage (GTDB taxonomy): Bacteria > Bacteroidota > Bacteroidia > J057 > J057 > JAAFHL01. The sequence goes on from CAUJFT010000230.1 coordinate 3,706, forward strand.
GTCTCGGTATTTTAAATTTGTGGGATTTCCGGTAGAAATAGGGGGAGAGGTCATTAACCCTGTAGCTCCTATTTGGAAAAAAGCCCCTTCTGGAATTGAAGAAAAAGAATATCAAGATTTTTATCAAACTTTATATCCTTATTCGGAAGAGCCTTTATTCTGGATTCACCTTAATATAGACCACCCTTTTCAACTTACGGGGGTCTTGTATTTTCCTAAAATTAAAAAAGATATTGACCCTAACCGAAATCGGATTCATCTTTATAGTCGTCAGGTTTTTATTACAGACGAGGTAAAGGACATTGTTCCGGAGTTCTTGATGTTGCTCCAAGGAGTAATTGACTCTCCAGATATTCCGCTTAATGTTTCTCGCTCTTATCTTCAAAGCGATTCTAATGTGAAGAAAATATCGGGGTACATTACCCGTAAGGTTGCGGATAAGTTACTTGAAATCTTTAAGCAAGATAGAGAAAAATTTGAAGATAAATGGGAGGATATTTCATTGTTTGTAAAATATGGAATGATTACAGATGAGAAATTTTACGAAAAAGCCGAAAAGTTTCTTTTATTAAAAAGCACTTCCGGAAAATATTACACCCTTGAGGAGTTTCGCGATTTTACGGCTCATGCGCAGACAGACAAAGACCAAAACTATGTGGTGCTCTACACGAATGATGCACATAAGCAGGATTTATATATCAAAACTGCTAATGATAAGGGCTACGAAGTTCTCCTCATGGACGGATTTTTAGACAGCCACTTAATAGGGCATCTGGAAAGAAAAATGGAAAAATCACGTTGGGCAAGAATTGATTCGGATACTATAGAGAAATTAATCGAAAAGGAAGATACTGAACAAGCACAATCTGAACTCGACGAGCCGCAAAAGGAAAGCCTGAAGTCGTTGTTTTCCGGAGTAATTTCGGAGGAGAATTTCCGGTTCGAAACGCGGGCAATGGGCGAAAACCAACTCCCCGTAGTCATTATCCGCAATGAGTTTATGCGCAGAATGAAGGAAATGAATGCTTCTGGTGGCGGTGGCGGATTTGATTTCCCCGAAACCTTAGATATCATGCTCAATACGAACCACCCCGCAATTTTAAAACTTGCAGAATCTCAAAATGCAGAGGTAGCAAAAGAGTTGATAGACCTCGCGCTGCTTACCCAAGATTTGCTGAAAGGAAAAGACCTGACGGCTTTTATTCAACGGACAGTAGGATTATTGGGCTAAGAAAAAAGGGTTTGGATAAAATAATAAAACCGGAACTATCCTTACGGATAATCGTTCCGGTTTTTTGCTTATTATCGATGGGCTTTAAGGGTTTGGTTTTCTTAGTGTAAAGAGGCTTTCTTCTTATTTTTTTATCTCTAAGTAGTGAATAGTAAATAATAAAATTAAGTAATTAATATCCAATGCTTTAATTTATAATTACTTTCTTAGTTTTTTATTCACTCGTACTTAATCCATTGTATTGGGCAGGATTCAGGTGAATAGTATTTTCATCGGGAATTTGTAAAAAATAAACTTATTTGTTTTATTTGTACTTTTAACCAATAGGATTTAGAAGCATTGACGTAAAAACATTGATTACGAAATATATATCCTCTTTTTAAAGTTCAAAAATCATGAAACAAGCCAAAAGTAGTTTACTCAAATTGCTTATGACCTCTCTCCGGAAATCTATCATTTCGGAAGAACAAAAGAATAATTCCGATACTGAAAATACCGGTCGTCCTTGGTCGCGGAGAGAATTTATTAGAGATACCTCAAAAACAATGGCGATGATTGGTATGGGAGGAATGCTTTCGCTTTCGGCTTGTCAAAATGAGGCGAGCGATTCGCATGATGCTGCCCCTCCGGAGGGTGATAATAATAAGATAAAACAAAATTTCTCGGTCGCAATTATCGGAGCCGGAATCGCCGGGTTAAATTGTGCATATCAGCTCCAAAAAAACGGAATTAAAGCAACACTCTACGAAGCAAGCAAGCGAAATGGTGGTAGAATCTTGACTCACTACAATGATTCTTTGGGGCTTGGAATATTTCCTGAATTTGGGGGTGATTTTATAGATTCTAATCATTCAGAAATGCTGTATCTCGCCAAGGAATTTAATTTGGAGCTAATAGATTTGGAGAAGGAGCAGCAAGAAAAAAACCTAGCTAAGGACATTTTCTATTTCGATAATCGTAAAATTTCTGAAAAAGAAATCGTAAAAGAGTTTTCAAAGATTTCTGCAAAAATAGCCAAAGATATAGAATCCTTAGGAGAAGATTATGACACCCCCGAAGCAGAAAGACTTGACAATACTCCACTGGCTACTTATATCAACGGGTTAAAATGCGCACAATGGCTAAAAGACCTCCTTCATTCGGCTTTTGTGGCAGAATACGGATTAGACTGCTCCGAACAATCCTCGATTAATATGCTTTGTATGATTAATCCAAATACCTCCGAAGGGTTCAAGGTTTTTGGAGAAAGCGATGAACGTTTTCGGATTAAAAGCGGAAATTCCAGAATCATAGAAACACTTGTTTCTAAAATCGGAAAAGATAATATTAAAAACAATTTTTCTTTGACCCGAATTGAAGATGCGCCAGAAAATAAGTATTGGCTTAGTTTTGAAAATGGAGAAAGTATTACAGTGGATTATGTAGTAATGACGATTCCATTTACGATTCTCCGATCTATCTCTATGAACCTAAAAGCCCTTACAAAAGAAAAAAAACAATGTATTGATGAGTTGGGCTATGGAAATAATACTAAATTGGTACTTGCTTATGAGGGAACACCTTGGAGCGAAAAGCCTAATAATGCAATGGGATACCTTTTTCATAAACAAATTGTGAATGGGTGGGATAGCAGCTATGACAAAACGCCCAATAACCCTTATGGAGCTTATGTATGTTACTTTGGAGGCAAATATTCTGGGGCACTAAACAAGATGTCGGCTAAAAGTGCTATAGCCCCCCCTTCTCATCTCTGGAAAACAGAACTTCCGGAGACCAAGGTAAAAGAGTTTGTTCAAGAACTAGGGAAGGTATTTACCGGCTCTAAGGAGAAATTTGCGGGTAAGCATGTGTTTGTAAATTGGATTGACTATCCTCATGTAAAGGCAAGTTATAGTTGCTATAAGGTAGGACAGTGGACTACGATTGCAGGCATGGAGGGGGAGGCGGTGGGGAATGTTTTTTTTGCTGGCGAGCATTGTAGCGAAGATTTTCAAGGATTTATGAATGGAGCTGCTGAAAGTGGAAAATCAGCTGCAAATCAGATTTTAGCAGTAGCTAAAAAAACAAAAATAGGAGCAGATTCATAAAAGATAAGTAGAATTAGAATATTATTTCCTTACGTTCTCTAAGCCTTGTTTTATCAAAGCTGTGGTTACATTTAGGTTTTCAAAACCGCTAATTAGTAATATTCTATGCGATTTTTGGCAGTAGCGCATTTACAATAATCTTAGGTATCATAACGCTCATGGTGGAACTCAATTAATATGGCTTGAATGAACAAGTTAATCATCTTATTATTCATTATAGTATCTGGTAGTGGGGCTTTTTTTTGTAAAAACCCTCGCAATGGTAGCCTATCTCAAAAGCAAAACCCCAAGGATACTTCCAAACAGAAACTTTCTTTTATCAATCCAGAAGGGCAAACAATCGCCACGCGCTTCTTGCTACCCGAAGGGTTTCAACGTGTAGGAGTAGAAACCGGCTCTTTTGGAGAATATTTGAGGAATGTGGAACTGAAAGCAGACGGGACAAAGGCAAGATTATTCAATGGAGCATTAAAAGAGCCTCAAGATGTTTATGCGGCGGTTATCAATCTGGACGTTGGGACGCGAGATTTGCAGCAATGTGCAGATGCAGTAATGCGGCTTAGGGGTGAATATTACTTCAAAACAAAGCAAATAGATAAAATACAGTTTCATTTTACTAATGGGAGTCTTGCGTCTTTTTCAAAATATGCAGAGGGGTATCGTACAGAAGTTGCAGGAAATAAAGTTACTTGGGTAAAAAAGGCAAAGCCGGATTTCTCTTATGCGGCGTTTCGGAGCTTTATGGATGTAGTTTTTATGTATGCTGGTACTCTGTCTTTGGAAAAGGAGTTAGTCGCGGTTCCTGATTGGGAAAATATCGCGATTGGAGATGTAGTAATTTATGGAGGTTCACCGGGTCATTGTGTAATCGTTACTGATATGGCAAAAAATGAAGCAACCGGAGAGAAAATTTTCTTGATTGCACAAAGTTGGATGCCGGCTCAGGATATTCATATTCTCACGAATCCCCAAATGCAACCCGGTTTTAGTCCGTGGTATAGCAATCGCTTCGAAGGGGGATTTTACACCGCAGAATGTGCTTTTGAGAAAAAACATCTAAAACGTTGGGAGTAGGTTTACGATTATTATTACCTTTGCATAAAAAAATATGAAAAGGTTTCTTCTTCTTTTGCTTTTCTCTACGTTATGTTTTTTTTCAGTTTTTGCCCAGACATTTAGCGGCGTTTTTAATGGAGGGATTCCCGACGGGGGGCCCGTTGTCTATTTTGATATTCCCGTAACCGGATTACCGGCTGTCATTGATACATTCTTTGGAGTTGAGTCGATATGTCTCAATATAACCCACACTTGGGACGCAGACATGGAAGTAAAACTACAAGCTCCAGATGGCACCACCGTCATGCTTTTTAGCGGAATAGGGGGCGACCAAGACGATTTTACCAATACCTGCCTTGGGGATACTAACTACTCCCCTATTTCAGGAGGCACCGCCCCTTTTACGGGAATATTTAGCGCAATGGGAACGCTTGGAAATGTTAATAACGGACAGAACCCTAATGGGGTTTGGAGGCTCGCTTGCCGCGATATGGCAGGGGCAGATGTAGGAACACTCATAGATTGGAGTATTACGTTTAGTGCTAATCCTGCCACCCCCTTTATGTTTGCCTCTAGTAATCTGCCTATTGTTATCCTTAACTCAAATGGTACGCCAATTCCTAATGACCCTGCTGTGCAGGTACATCTCCAAATCATAGACAACGGACCCGGTATCCGTAATTACACAAATCAGACGAATTTTGCTTATGAAGGAGAGATTATGACGGAGTTACAAGGGTTTAGCGGTCCCACTTATCCTAAAAAGAATTATGATTTTGATTTAATAGACTCATTAGGAAATAAAATAGATACTATGCTATTAGGAATGCCTCCGGAAAATGATTGGATTCTCAAAGCAGAATATTTAGACCATACCCTGATGAAAAACACCATTACCTACGAAATGTCAAGGCGAATGGGGAGGTACGCCCCTCGTACTCGTTTTTGTGAACTCATTCTAGATGGGGAATACTTGGGAGTTTATACACTTACAGAAAAAATAAAACGCGATGCCAACCGTCTTGATATACCCAAACTTACCCCAACGGACACCGCAGGGGTAGAGTTAACCGGAGGGTATATTTTTGAGATGAATATCAATTTTGACCCTACAGATTGGGTGTCTAACTATCCTCCGATAAATGATGTATCTACTGATTTTGATGTAGAATTTAAGCATGTTTATCCTAAATCTAGCGAAATTCACCCTACTCAACACGATTATATTCGTGCCTTTACTGATAGCTTTGAAAATGCTCTCTACGGAAATAATTTCTTGGATTCATTGGAGGGCTATCGGAAATACATATCCGTAAAGTCATTTATTGACTTTTTGATTTGTAATGAGTTTAGCGTAAATTATGACAGTTACGGGAGAAGTACTTATATGTATAAAGAAAAGTCCACGAATGGAAACCTGATACATATTGGTCCCCCTTGGGATTATGACCGCGCATTTGATTATGATATTCCTAGTACTACTGATGGGTGGGTGTGGGAAATTACTCACCCCTATTGGCCCTTCCCTTTTTGGTGGGATAAGATGTGGCAAGATTCTGTATATCGTAAGGAGCTTGCCTGCCGGTGGTTTACATTAAGAGAAAATACGCTTAGTAATGACTCATTTATGGTAATGATAGATACGCTTGGTGCAAGATTAAACGAAGCTCAAGCCCGGAACTTTACCCTCTGGAATGAGTTAGGTTCGCAAACCTATCAAGACCAATTAGATTCGCTAAAATCATATATTAATCGCCGCTTACAATGGATAGACATGACGCTTGCCGTAGAAAATGTAAGTATGCCTCAAAGTATGCTGCCTACCGATACCACTATCTGTACGGGTAGCTTACTCGATGCTTCTATCGGTTTGACGGGCTTAGGCTACTCCTATAATTGGATGCCCGGACCTGATTCGGCAACGATTATGATTCAGCAGTCGGGAGATTATACTGTAAAAACCGAAGACCAATATGGGTGTTTTAGCAAGCATACTATTTTGGTTACCCTATCGGAGCCAGATGCCGGGTTCTCTTACCTTCCTCTTGCCGGACCCAACGGGCAGACTTGGCATTTTGTACCTGATGATACTACGGGGTCTATTTACCATTGGCAGTTGGAAGATTCGATTTATGTCCTAAATTCGTATCAGGAATCGCCAATAGTTACTTTCACTACTGCTGGCTGGCATACGATTGTACTTACTTTTACGGATAGTATTGGTTGTCAATCCACCTCTGAAGATTCTGTCTTGGTGATTATGCCGACAGGAATATCCGAATTCGCAGAGAAACTTCTACCTTTGGTTTATCCGAATCCTAATTCAGAAATACTTAACGTTGAATTTCCGCCGTCTTTCCGCCAAAATGTGCATTTAGCATTGTTTAACGCTTTGGGTCAAGTGGTTTTTACCCTTGAAGCAGGGATTCCATCATCAACCCTCAAAATCCCTATGGCAAAGCTATCCGCCGGGATTTACAGACTTGTATTACAGACGGATACGGATACCACAAGTATTCTAATTTTGCGAAAATAGTAGGGATATTGTGTTTGTCGAAATCTCTTTGCATCAATGAATCCGCCAAAGCCAATTCGTATGCGTGTAGCAAAATGGTTATTTCCAAGTAATTTCATAAAGAGCCGCTCAACGAGCTTTCTCTTCCTTGGGGGAGGCTTCTAACAAATACTCATACAACTATGTTTTTATCTATAAAAAACGGCTTGTAGATATTTTCAGTATCTAAGAAAAATATTTACCCTAAAATTTAGTATAAACGTGGAAATTATTAACCGTGTGTCTCAAAGCCCATTGATTACCTTTAAACCGGAGGAGTATTATTCTCCTGGTGAGCGAAAGGTCTTAGATATTAAAGACCAACTCTTTCAGGGGCTTATATTAAGGGAAAAAGATTTTAGAGCTTTTATCCAATCCCATGATTGGGAGCAATATAGAGCAGCCTATGTGGCAGTGATTTGTAGTGCGGAGGCGATTATTCCTGTATGGGCATACATGATGGTAGCTAATCGCCTTAGCGGTATTGCAAAGGATTTCCTTACAGGAAATATAGATGAATTAGAATTTTATCTACTAAATAAAAGGTTGGATACGCTTGATTTTTCTATATATTCGGGTAAGCCTGTTGTGATAAAAGGGTGTAGTAATGTAGCCTTGCCGGCTTCTATCTATATGGAAATCACCAAAAGGTTAAAACCGTTTGCCAAAAAAATCAGCTATGGGGAACCATGCTCTACAGTTCCGCTTTAATCAAGAAGGTTTCATCACTAATAGCTTCTCTGCAATACTACCGCTAATGACAATCGGCTTGCCGTCAATCTCTAATTGGACGGCATTATCGAACGGAAGATTATCTGTTATTGTTAGTTTTTTCCCTATCCCTAAATTGATTTTGTCAAGATATTGTAAAAAGGGTGGGTGGGTGCTTTGGACACCTGCAAGCATGACGGTCTGTCCTGCTACCACATCGCTAAGGCAAACGGTAGCTCTTTCCATAATGACACCCTCTTCATTCGGAATCGGGTCTCCGTGAGGGTCAAAGCGCGGAAAACCCAAAAAAGCGTCCAGCCTTCTGATAAGTTCTTGAGATTCGATATGTTCTAACTCTTCCGCTACTTCATGGATATTATCCCACGAAAAGTTGAGTTTCTGCACAAGAAATACCTCCCATAAACGGTGCTTTCTAACAATATCTAAGGCTATTTTTCGTCCGCTTTTAGTAAGTGTAACCCCTTTGTAGGGCGTATAATGAACCAAGTCTTTTTCATGAAGTTTCTTAATCATATCTGTAACAGAAGCCGGAGTAGTACCCAATTCATTTGCGATGTTGTTCGTAGATACGAGGTCTCCGTCTGCATTAGAGAAATGAAAGATAGTCTTCAAATAGTTCTCTTCTGTTTGAGTATGTCGCATATTACATGTAGTTATAGTAAGATTGGTCAAAATTAAACAAGGGTAACGAACTTTCAAAATATTTTTATTTTATTATTTGGAATTTATAATGTATTTTTGACCCGAATATTGCAATAAGTAAAGAAATTTTGCTATTTACACACGTAAAAATAATATAATGAAGGAGTCATTATTATATGGGATTCATGCCGTTACGGAGGCACTTCGTTCAGGAAAACAAATAGAAAAGATATGGATTTCCAAGAATACCCAAAATGAGAGGATTCAGTCTCTCAAGGTACTTGCAGAAGAAAAAAAAGTACCCTTGCAGTTTGTCCCCCAAGAAAAAATAGCGACCCTGACTACGACGACCCATCATCAGGGAATAATCGCTAAAGTATCCGAAATCACTTATATTCCCTTAGAGACTATACTTATCCAAATTCAACAATCCGGGGAGCGGGCTTTGTTGTTGTTGTTAGACGGGATTACAGACGTCCGAAATATAGGTGCGATTATCAGAACTGCTGAATGTATGGGGGTACACGCCTTGATATTACCCGTAGCGGGTAGCGGTAGCCTCAATGCCGATGCGGCAAGAGTCTCTGCTGGAGCGGTGATGCACCTTCCGATATGTCGCGAAAATCATGCGTTAGATGCCGTTTATCTCATGCAGTCTTATGGGATTAAAATGGTGGCTTGCACCGAAAAAGCGCGAAACTCCTTGTATGAACATGATTTTTCGGGACCGGTATGCCTGATTTTTGGGTCTGAAGAAAAAGGGATTTCGCCTTCTGTACTAAAAAATACAGAGGCTAAAATAAACATTCCTATGAAGGGAAAAATCGAGTCGCTCAATGTCTCCGTTTCTGCGGGCATTGTGATTTCAGAGGTAGTGAGGCAAAGACATTTTCAATCAAAATAAAACAGTTTCTGTTAGGAATATTCAGTAAAAAAGTTTATAAAATTAAGCAATGTATAGGCAATATTTTTTGTTCATTTTTCTATTTGTAGTTTCCGTTTCCGGTAACACACAGAGCCGTAAAAGTATCTTATTTTTGGGTAATAGCTATACGGCAGTAAATAGCTTACCGCAGCTTTTGTATAATCTTGCGATAACAAATCAAGACACCTTAGACTATGACTCTTATACTCCGGGCGGGTACACTTTTCAAGGGCATTCTCAAGATGTGAATGCCTTAGCCAAAATCCAACAAAAGCCATGGGATTATGTGGTTTTGCAGGAGCAAAGTCAGTTGCCCTCTTTCTCTCCCGCCCAAGTAGCCAGTGATGTGTTTCCTTATGCCCGGAAGCTGGATAGCCTGATTCATGTTAATCATGCCTGTACGCAAACGGTATTTTATATGACCTGGGGTAGAAAATACGGAGATGCCCAGAACTGCGCTTCTTACCCGCCGGTTTGTTCCTATTCCGGTATGTCCACCCGCCTGCGGAGTAGTTACGTTCAGATGGCAGATATGAATGAAGCCGTAGTATCCCCCGCCGGTATGGCATGGATGGCTTCCCGTGCAGCAGACTCTACCATCAACTTGTGGTCCTCCGATAATAGCCACCCAAGTATGGCGGGGTCTTATTTGACAGCTTGTGTATTTTATGCTACTATCTACGAAAAAACCCCGATAGGATTATCTTTCACAGCAGGGCTACCACAGGCAACCGTTAGCTTTCTTCAAGCCATTGCACACCAAACGGTATTTGACAGTCTTTCTACTTGGAATATCAATGTTTACGACCCGATTGCCGGCTTTGGGCTTACTCAAAACGGGTACGGGCTTATTGCCCAAAATACTTCGCAACAGAGCAACTCGTGGTTCTGGAACTTCGGCGATGGAAGCGCATTGTCTGCATTTGAGCCGGAATATACCTATGCGCAACCGGGAAATTATACCCTTACTCAAATTGTATCCGATGGGTGCTTATCAGATACAGCCACTCAAAACGTTACGATTTCCCCTCCCGCTTTGGCATGGGATATTGCCGAAACGATGGAAAAAGGAATGAATTTATCTTACATGGAAAACTATTGGGTAGGAGATTCAGCAGTGGGTTATTCGGATTACTTACATCATCTTCCTATCGTATCTGAATATAGAGATGACGTGGAACTAATGCAGGAAATGGGCTTCAAAACACTAAGACTCCCTGTATGTTTTGAGGTATGGGCAGGCAATACCCCTCCTTATCTGATTGACTCTACGCATTACTTCGCGCTCATAGATTCCTTTATCCTTTGGACAGGGCAGCAGGGAATGAATCTCATTATAGATTATCATCATGGTCGCCTTGATTCTGCTACACTGGATACTGACCTCGCTAAAATTCAATCAATATGGGAACAAATCGTAGCGCGCTACTCTCAGGCTTCCCATAGTCGGGTTTTCTTTGAAGTATTTAATGAGCCCAAGAACCTGAGTACCGAACAATGGAAGACAGCAGCCACTGCCATTATTCGTAGTATTCATACGATTGACCCAGAACGAATGCTAATTGTAGGAGGCAGTAATTGGAATTCCCGATGGGGATTAACGCAAATGGGGGCATTGCCGGATAGTAACGTGATTTATACTTTCCATTATTATGACCCTATGATTTTTACGCATCAGGGCGCAACTTGGGGCGGAGATGCAGTCGCTACTACAAATATTCCGTTCCCTTATGATGCAGGTACTATGCCTCCTCTCAATCCTATTACCACGGGTACATGGGGAGAATCGGACTACAATACTTACAATGTATGGGGGAATAAAGATTCACTTACAAGCGATATTTTTGCCATAAAAAAATGGAGCAATGAAACTCAATTGCCGTTATTTTGCGGGGAATGGGGGTCATATAAACCCTTTATCCCTAATGACGGCAGCCGTTGCCGCTATACCGAAGCCGTCAAAACAGCCTTGGATTCTTTTATGATTCCTTATTCGTATTGGGAGTGGGATATGGGATTTAGCCTTTTTGATGGAATGCCCTCCTTAGACAGTCTTTCTGTGTGTATGGCAGACATTTGGGACGTGAGCATAACCGCTATCTCTCCACATGCGGAAATGAACGTGGTCATTTACCCTAATCCTGCTACAGAAAAATTATTTATCCGAACCGAAGAACCCGAGAAGATTCAGGTTGTAAGGCTTTATGATTATCAAGGAAGGGTCTTGTTTTCTATTCCTTTTTCGACTGAAGTAGCATTGAAAGGACTTACTTCCGGTGTCTATTTTCTCGAACTAAGCGGATACGGGCGTGAGAATCGCTATAAAGTCGTTATTCGGTAATATATAATTGAGGAGGCTTTTGCATCAGTACACACAAAACAAACTGTATAGGGTTCAAAATAGTTCTGTATGTACAAATTAGCGTATTTCATGGATATAAAGGAAACATTTTCTTCCTGAAAACGTTGGATTTAACTTACTTATAAACAAATCATCAATGAATCTAAATATCACTCCTATTGTTTTAAGAATTGTTATCTTGAATGTAGTCGTGTTTTTATTGTTTGATGTAGGGCTGCTTCAAGTATTTGGTTTTGAAAATATTGATAATATAAAAAGATTATTCTTTATACTTCATAAATCCGACCTTATTATCCCTAGGACTTATGATGTAGGTAATTTTCTACCGATTCAATTGGTAACCTCTTTTTTCACACATGGGGGCTTTTTTCATATTTTCTTTAATATGTGGGTACTCATTAGCTTTGGTTCTATCATTGAATCGGTCTTGGGGGCAAAACGTTTTTTGGCGTTTTACTTATTCTGTGGGATTGTAGGGTCTGTACTTACGACATTGTTTGACCCGTCTCCGATTCCTGTCGTGGGGGCTTCGGGTGCTATCTTCGGGGTAATGACGGCATTTGCCATTTTCTTTCCCCATCAAAGGATTACCTTTTTTATGCCATTCCCGATAACGATGAAATCCAGAATATGGATGTATGTAATTGGGGGAATGTCAGGGTTGTTAGTTCTATTAGATGCGTTGGCGATTGCGCCGAGTATTACAGGGGGTATTTCTCATTTTGGACACCTCGCCGGCATGGTGTCCGCAATTATATTTTTCTATACCGGACTACATGCCCGAATTCGATAATCGTCTCATAAAAAAATACAAGAGCCTGATAAATAAATATGATTAAAGAGGAAATCCGAAAAATAATAGATAAATACGGTACACTAGGACTGATGTTAGTGCTGCTATTTGGGGGGCTATTGATACAGATTGTGTTATCTATATTTTTTTCTATAATCGGCAAAGAACTTGGCTATCATAGCGTTATCCAATATTTTTTAATTACTGGAGATACATTTATTTTTAAGCCTTGGACACTCATTACTTATGGTTTCATTTATCCCCTGCATTTGGGTGGAGTGATTGGGTTCTTGATAGACTGTATGTTTTTATGGTCTTTTGGGGGAATGTTTATGCAGCTTTGGGGTAATGAGCGATTGAAGCGTTTTCTAATACTCTCTGTACCCCTATTGGGGGTTATAGGGGTGCTTTTTAGCCTACTTTTTCGGAACGAACCGATATTTACGATGGCACCAGTGGTGATGTCTGTGGTATTTGCTGTAGCATTTCTGACACCGGATTATCCTGTTTCGGTCTGGGGAATGGTTCAGTTAAAAATGATATATTTTGCTTTTGTCGCTCTAATCATAGAATTTATTACGTGGGGGGCTTCGGGTATCGGGCTTACTATCATTGCAGGAGCTGGTGCAGGTTTCTTCTTTACCTACCAAATGAAGAAAGGAAATGACCTTTCTGAAACGATTTTTCTCTTTATTAAAGAACTTTTCAAAAAGCGAACCCGAAAACCAAATTTTAAGGTAACAATCAATCCGGATAAAACAGATAACGAAAAAGAAATTTCACAAGAGGAAGTAGATTTAATTTTAGATAAAATCTCTCAATCTGGCTATCAAAGCCTTACGCGTCAAGAAAAAGAAAAGCTAGAGCGGTTTTCGGGAAAAAGGAAATCCGATAATTAATCACAAAAGATGGTAAAAGGATTTTTCAGTGGGCTATACGGAATCGTGTTCTTTCTTACGCTTCTGTCTGGGGGGGTACCCTGGATACCTG
>CAUJFT010000231.1 GCA_963169475.1 Bacteroidota bacterium
GCTGTAGCAATTCCAAAGAGGTTACAAGTCTTATTAGTCGTTGTAGTGGCTGTTAGCGATTTTATAATATTGCCCGATAAAACGATTACGCCACCAATTCCCCCAGATGTGAGGATTCCTGTGAATGCTCCTATTGGTGTCAAAGCCGGATTAAAGTTTATTGTAATATTTTGTATGGTATTAGGGCTGGTGTTTCCCACAAAAAACTTTCCCGTTTCAAGTGAAATCCCGGCTTGAACATTTGAGGGAGAAGTGGTGTTAATCGCAATGTTTTCAACGATATTGCCTTGAATACTTGTACCAACCGCCGTAGCACTAGTACACTTTATCCCTTTAAACACGGGGCTTCCATTTAAAATAAGAGGTCCGCCTCCGCAAAAAGGAGCAGAGCCTCCAACATAATTGTTAGTGATTGTGATATTATCATTAGAGCTACTTTTTATATCGATACCTGTAAATAAAGTAGATGCAGTCGAAGGTGTTCTAGCGGCTGTCTGATAGATATGATTTCCCGAAATAACACAAGCACGGTTATTAACATCAAGATAAATGCCCGCGCACTCATTAGTTGGATTGTAATAATCGGATATATAATTATTCAGAATCTGAATGTTATCATTAATGCAAACAGGGGCAGCAGCACCGGCGTATATTCCGTTACGTGGGAGGTTAGTACCGGAAGCGGTAATAATATTATTCTCTATGGTGATATTGTCATTACCAGTTGTTCCTACTCCATTGTCAATCCGAATAACTCCATACAAATTAGTAATGGTTGAACCACGGAAGGTGCAATTTCTTATGGTATGATTGCTAGCATCATTTGTGAAAAAAAGGGTTGAAATTGCTGGACCCGTATTAGCGGTATTTTCGAAAATTAAGGCATTTCCTCCCGTATTTAATCCGTCAATTGTAACATTATCTGCCCCGTCCATCCTTACGAGTGTGCTTCCTGACAGACTACCTGTAACGCTTCTTGTTGCTCCTCCGGCAGGATTAATAACCATGCTCGTAAAATTGGCACCAGTAGTAAGAGCGGCTATTGCGGTCTCTGTTGTATTTCCATTAATCCAAATCTGAATCATACCGGTATGCTGAACGGCAAGATTAATTGTATTAAAAGCCAGCCCTAACCTAGCATAAACTGTGGCATTGGTATTTGTACCCGTAGAGGAAAGAACAATAACTGGACCGCCAAAAGTAAAGGAATAATTAGTCCCTCCGTTGTTAAGCAGGTGTAAGGAAGACAAGTCGTGTGCTTGCTCACCATATAGCCCCACATCAGTGTTGATACTTGCTTGTGTGCGATTGGTAGTATATAAGTAATAAGTTATGGTTGTTCCTTGTGTCATAGGGGGGATTTGGGCAGTACCATTAAGTCCTATGACTGTAACCGGTACAATCGAAGACGTAACAAATCCATTGGTTGTATATCTGCAATATAGTACCTCACCTGGATTCATTCCGGGAGGGAGTCCGGTTATATTAATTGTTCCGCCGGTAGTCGCTGTTACCGTTCCTACCAAGTTAGTTGGGACAAATGAGGTTTCCAATACAGAAAAGTGTGCATCTGCTGCCCCATTTTCAACAAAATTAAACGTGTAGGTATTACCATTTGTAACGGCTTGTAGAAAACTAGGGCTTCCGTTATTAAGCCCGCTTGTGTTGTCGTTGTACAATGCGCCATAATTTCCACCGGGGTTAGGCGCGATTACCGTATTAAAGGGAATGAGCGCGCCTCCGGCATTATAGTGCCTCCAAACGGCGCATGAAGGTGCAGCACAAGAGCCAAAGTTATTATTTACAAGAAATGCCCATTCATCAGTATGCGCTCCGCCCGCTGTAAGCGAATACTGTCGGAAGTTTCCCAAATCCGAAAGGGGGTGATAGCCAAATGCCCCTGCTATATCTGTGAACAAATAGCCGGGCTGCGCAATAGTAGTAAAACAAGTAATGCAAAGAAAAACGAAGAAAGAAAAACGATTTTTCATACTTTTTTGAATAGTTCCCGCGTTTATGGGGATGTTTTTTGCGTTTTAGTTATGAGTTCGATAATAAATTTTTACATTTCAAGTTTCCTTCCTGATAGGAAAATATACTTCACATTTAACTATTAGGATTGTAATGATTTCTCGAATTACCAACAAAAAAATATTTTGTGAAACAAATTTTAGATATACAAAATTTAAACAACTAAGTTTATCCAAAACAGACGATAAAAGCCCTCTATTGTGTACGAAAAGTTAATAAATAAGTTCTAAATGTTACTCCTTTCTTATTTTTTAAGATATTCTTATTATGAGAAAGACAACCTTAATCGCTTTTACAAATCATTCTTTTGACAAACCAATATACAAGGTGCTGGGGGAAGAATGATAATATTCTTTTATACTTTACAAAGTGAATCTCACTACAATGTTAGTAATCTTTTTTGTATAAACAAATTTTTTTTGGAAAGAACCGGATAACACATCGGGGAGATTATTCATGTTAGTTGATTGATTAAAACCTTTTTACTGATAAAAACATTGATTTTCTACGAAGATTTTTTATTTAAAACATTTAAATTATTTGATTTAGGTCAATATGTTTTCATTCAAAAATCAACGTTGATTATCGTGAGACATTACCTTACTTTTGTATTTTGAGAGAGGTTATAAAAGTAAAATGATTAGAGGATATAACTTAAAATATAGTTTTTTATTGTGTCTTATCCTTGTTTCTTTACCACACTAAGGGGCAATCCTATACTTTACCCATTGATTGTGTTGTTTTTCGTAAACGATTCTATCGTGAAGGCGGCTTGCCCTGCCTTGCCAAAACTCTATATAATGAGGGATTAACATGTATCCACCCCAGAAATCCGGTTTGGGAAATACCTCCTGATTACTAAATCTTAGGCGTATTTCTTCTACTTTTTGTTCCAAAAATTCTCGGTTTTCAATCCGGGTACTTTGGGGGGAAGCCCACGCGCCTATGCGGCTATCTCTATCCCTTTGCTGATAATATTCTGTTGATTCTTGTACGGATATTTTTTGGATTTCTCCTTCTATTCGGATTTGCTGCTCAAGCATGACCCAGAAAAAATTGAGTGCGCCCTTAGGATTTTCTGCTATTTCTTTTCCTTTTCGGCTGAGGTAATTGGTATAAAAAACAAATCCCTCTGGCTCCACCCCTTTTAAGAGTACAATCCTTGCAGAAGGCTGCCCATTTGAGGTAGTTGTAGCCAACGTCATCGCATTGGGTTCGGGCTGATTGCTACTTTGTGCATTTCTGAACCATTTTTCAAACTCTTTGATGGGGTCATCTGATAGAGATTCTTCCTCTATGGTTTTTTGAGTGTATTCTTTTCTGATGTTTTGTATATCCTTCATTTGGGTGTTGTTGTTTTTACTTAGGAGTAAAACGCTATTGGTGGGTAAAGTGTTTGGGATTAGGGAGAAAGCCTATCGTTTTTTTTCAGGACTGCAATTGCCCAACGGATAACGAGGTATTCTACCTTATCTTCCAAGAACTCATAGATGGATTTTATTTTTTCAGGGCTTCCCACTACCCTTGCTGCATTAGCCACTAAGTTGATTTCTTCTTCTGAAATATAAGGAGTATGGTCTTCTATCAAATGGTGAAGATAGCAAGTTTGTAAATGAGTATGAATGGTTGAAATATTTAGCATTCTTTTTTCGGCTATGGCTTCTATGGAAAGTCCTTCTTTGAATAGGATAAATGTTACCTCATGGGTTGGCGTTTTATGGGTATTTTGCGGAGCCGAAACGATTTGTGGCTTTGAAATAAATACCTCTTTCTTCCTTATGATTTGATTTTCGTGAATGAATCGGGTAATTTCTGCTAGCATTTCATACCCATATTTTTCGGATTTTGTAAGGCTCACCCCATAAATTTGCCTCAATTCTTGCATTGAAACCGGCAAATACGCCGCCATTTCTTTCAGACTAGTATCATGGAAAATAATATAGGGTGGTACATTTTGGTCTTGAGCCAGTTTTTTACGAACAAGCCTAAGATTATCAAACAATCTTTCCTCCAATGTAACAACAGCCGGGATAAACGCTTCTTTTTCAAATGCTTTTTCCTTGGTTGATTTTTTCCTTATTTCTTCATAGTCTTTGGGGATTACCATCTCCATAGTACTTGTTCCAAATAAGATTTTTTTGCCCAGTTCTGTTACTTTTAAAGAAAAATTTTCATCATAAGCCATTTCAATTACTCCTAAATTCAGCATTTGGAGGATATAGTGTTTCCAATCAAATGCACTGATACCAACCCCTGAACCAAATGTTTTTATTTTATGGTAATTTTTTTCGATAATTTCTTGTTTTTGAGACCCTCTAAGTATATCAATCAATAGGTTTACGCCGACTTTTTCTTGTGTTCTCATTACAGCCGAAAGTGCTTTTTGAATGAGGATTGTTCCGTCAAAATGTTTAGGTGGGTTTTTGCATACATCGCAGTTGCCGCAGTTTTCTGTGGTATTTTCCGCAAAATAGTTCAATAAAATTTTACGCCTGCAAACGTCAGATTCTGCAAATTGCTGGATTCGCCCTAACTTTTCGAGATTAAGTTCTGGTTGTCCACTTTCTGTAGCGAATCGGGTTAATATTTGGAGGTCAGCATAATTATAGTATAGAATCGTATCACTAGGGAGTCCGTCTCTTCCAGCCCTTCCAATTTCCTGATAATATCCTTCGATATTCTTGGGTAAGTTATAGTGAATTACCCACCGGATATTGGATTTATCTATCCCCATACCAAAAGCAATAGTCGCGACTATTACAGGTGTGGTGTCGTTCATAAAAGCCTCTTGTACGCGGGAGCGGTCTCCTGGCGACATTCCTGCATGATAAAATGAGGCATTGACACCATTGCTTTGTAGAAAAGCAGCAATTTTTTCTGTAATTTTTCTCGAAAGGCAATAAATTACTCCCGATTCATGGGGTTTTGAACGGATATATTTAAGAATGGCAGAAGATTTATTTTTTTCTGTCCAACCAGATCTTACTTCAAGACTAAGATTGGGACGATTAAAAGAGGCAATAAATACTTTTGCTTCGGGGATTCTTAATTGAGAAAGAATGTCTTTTCGGGTTACTTTGTCTGCGGTTGCGGTCAAAGCGACGATGGGAACATGAGGCAGTTTTTGTTTTAGTACGGATAGTTGAGTGTATTCTGGTCTGAAGTCATGCCCCCACCCGGATATACAATGTGCTTCATCAATTGCAATAAGTTGAATTTTAATGTTTTGTGATAGAAAATCAAAAGTTGAAATTAAACGTTCTGGTGCAAGATAAAGCAGTTTAATATTTTCTTCCATACAATTTCTGATGATTTCGCCCTCTTCTTCAAAACTAAGGGTACTATTCAGAAAGGCTGCAGGTACTCCATTGGCAATCAAGCTATCCACTTGGTCTTTCATCAGGGAGATTAGGGGAGATACTACTATTGTAATTCCCGAAAGCATCAGTGCTGGTATTTGGTAGCAAATAGACTTCCCCCCTCCGGTAGGCATCAGGATTAAAGCGTCTTTCTTTTGTAAAATATCGCCTATAATTTCGCGTTGTAAGGGTCTGAATGACTCATAACCAAAATAGGTTTTTAGGTAATACTCGGGGGCTTGTGTGGCAGTATGATTCATTGTTTTGGGTTTGTTTTGACAAAACAAGGGCAAAGTTACAAAAAAGAAAATACTTTATGGAAAAGAAAATTCAAGCCGCGCGGTAGTTTTGCATAAAAAGCCGGAGAGGCTAGCCTTCCGACTTTTTATGATAAGTATGAAATATGAGAATCTCGACTTTATTGAATCACCCAAAGTTGATTCCCGTCATAATTAAATGCTACTACTCCCTTTTCCTTAGTGAAATAAATATTTCTTTCACCCTTGACTATGTGGTAAACATTCTGAAAGGTTTTTTCGCCCAAAGTTACGGAAGGAATCGGTGAAATTTCGGGTATTTCGGTGTTGATTAACTCATTTTCTTTGAAAACAACAAGTGGAAGATTGATTTGTGGGTTTGCATTGTGGGTAACAAGAATGTCTAACACATCATAAAAATTACCTTCTTTAGCTCTTCGGTTAATATTGTAAGAAACAGCGAGAGATTGATTCCCCGTAACTCCGCTTACGAACACCTGCTCCATGAGATAGCGGTCGCAAACTTGGTTCAGTCCTTGACTATTACAATCTTCCATAGAATTGTATATTTTCTTTAGTTCGTTGTTTTGGATAGTCATCGTTTGATTAGCAGTGTTGCGATAGGTTAATTTTTCTCCTCCCTTAAAAGAGAGCCACGCCATGGAGGTTGGGCTGACAGATTGAGGTCCATTCTCTACAAACTTAGTACATCCTGTAAAAAATATTGCACAAAAGGCTAACCCCATGAAATAACCGATAATCTGATTCATTGTATGAATTTTTAGATGATTTGTAAACTATAAAAACTGAAAAATTAGGTAGTTTTTAATTCAAAATGATATGCTTATATTATGGCTTCGTTATTTACGGATAATTAAAAATGAAGTTACAAGGAGTATCGTACATTCTTTGAGGATTTATGATAAGCATAGCCTAAAGGTAACTACTTGGTTATTGTTTTTTTTTTGCAAATTTATCCATTGACTTAGCTTGGCGTAATATATTACTTTATTTAAACACTAATAAGAAAAAGGAATTATGGAAACAGTCATTAAGATTTCTCATATAAAAAAAACCTACGTTATGGGTTCTGTAGAGATTAATGCCTTGGTAGATGTGTCATTAGAAATTTATCGGAATCAATACGTGGCGATTATGGGTCCTTCGGGTTCGGGGAAGTCCACCTTGATGAATATTGTTGGGTGTCTTGATAGCCCGTCCGAAGGGGAGTATATCCTTAATGGAGTAAATGTGAGCAAAATGGATGATTCGGAGCTTGCTTATACCCGAAATCATGAAATAGGATTTGTATTTCAAACCTTTAATCTGCTTCCCAGAATTAGCGCGCTTGAGAATGTAGCCCTACCGCTAATCTATGCCGGTTTTTCTTACGCCAAGAGAATAGAGCGGGCAGCAGACATTTTGGCAAGTGTAGGGCTTGCAGATAGGATGCATCATAAGCCCAATGAACTATCGGGAGGACAAAGACAACGGGTTGCTATTGCACGCGCTTTGGTAAACAATCCTTCTATTATCCTTGCCGATGAACCTACCGGGAATCTTGATACTAAAACGTCCTATGAAATTATGGCTTTGTTTGACGAGTTGCATAAAAAAGGGCAAACAATTATTTTGGTTACCCACGAAGAAGACATTGCCAAATATGCCAAAAGTGTGATTCGCCTTAGAGACGGAGTGGTAGAATCCGTAAAGGAGAATGTAGTGAGCGGATAATAAGTAGCCATTGGGGATTAATTTTTTTAACTTTATTATTATCAATTGTTTACCAACATTAAAATAGGGGTTATTTATTTGATACTACTTACAAGGGACTTTTGATGGGCTTCGGTTTCAGATGGATAAAGGATACTTTTTTACAAAAAATGCTTTTTGTGTCTAAGGGGATAAATATTTTTTATACCTTTGTTCGTTTTTTGTTTTCAAATTGCAAAATTATTTAAACCTTAGAGATTATGGTTGGAATTATCATGGGAAGTAAGTCTGATTTCCCCATTATGCAGCAAGCGGCGGAGGTGCTGAAAGAATTGGGCGTGCCGTATGAAATTACGGTTGTCTCTGCGCATAGAACTCCGGATAGAATGTTCGAATATGCCAAGGGGGCTATGGGTAGGGGGATTAAGGTAATTATTGCCGGTGCGGGTGGGGCAGCGCATTTGCCGGGCATGGTAGCGTCTATCACAACCCTACCCGTAATCGGCGTTCCTATTAAATCTACTACTTCCATAGACGGGTGGGATTCTGTTTTGTCTATCTTACAAATGCCGCCCGGTGTACCGGTTGCTACGGTGTCTCTCAATGGTGCTAAAAATGCGGGGATTCTTGCTGCTCAGATGCTGGCAATAGGAGATGAGATTCTTCCCAAACGCCTTAGCGACTATAAAGAAGGTTTAAAAAATTCCGTGATGAAAATGGCGGAAGAGATTAAGGAAAAAGAATGGGATACAGAAGATTGATTTCTTTACAAGGGAAGAAACCCATGGATTAACTTGCTTTTTTAGTCTATTTTGCTACAAAACGCTACTTTTTTAAAACCCCATGAGCGTGATATTTATTGCTCACTCTCACGGGTTACACCGCCTTTTATTACTTTTCTACGGGATTAGGATTAAGCCGGTAGCTTCAATTCTCTTTGTTTTTTTCATTAGCTCCTACTGGCGGGCGATAGGGCATAAAGGGAACTTTTAGAATTTCTCCGATGTGGCTATGTTCTTTTTCGGCAAGATGGGTATCTAAACCGTAGGTGAGTTTTTCGGGAGGGAGAGAATCATAAGTTCCAAATATTCTATCCCATATTGCGAAAATATTCCCATAGTTTGTATCAGAATAGGGGAGGACATAATGATGATGAACATGGTGCATATTGGGCGTTACGATAACCCAAGAAAGGATTTTGTCAAGCCAGTTTGGAAGATGGATATTGGCGTGTCCGAATTGAGAGACCACTACCGAAAGCGACTGGTATAACATAAACATCCATAGGGGAACTCCAAGTATAAATACCGCAATCATCGTAAATACAAACCGAAAAACGCTTTCGCCCGGGTGGTGTCGGTTTGCAGTAGTTACATCTACATTTATATCTGAATGATGTACGAGGTGGAAACGCCACATCCATTTGACTTTATGCTCTAACCAATGAATAAAATATGCTCCGATTAAATCCATCAATAATATTCCGATAATCGTATATAACCAAGGAGTTAGCTCCGGTAGCCAATTGAGAAGCCCAAAATCATTTTCTTTGGTCCAAGTGGTCGTGAAGTCTAACAGCAACATTGCCAATAGAAAATTAATGACAATAGTTGTTAGGGTAAAAAATAGATTGATTCCTGCATGTTTGACTTTGGGATATTCTGTCTTAAACAAAGGAACCGCATACTCTATCAACCAGAAAAACCCGATTCCTCCAAACAAAATCAAGGAGCGATGAGAAGAAGGAATCCTTTCAAAATAATGAATGATATTATCCAACATAAAGTTAAAGTATTTTTTAAAGCAAACAGATAGAAAGCAAAAGTAGCAAAAAAAATATTCCCTTCTAAAAGGCGACTATTTTTTTCAATTTTTTATGATATGAGTTAATACCAAACCCTTAATGAATCAGGGTAATCCATATAAGCGATTGTTGGGTTTGCAACTTTTGTATGATATAATAGGTTATACAAGACGTGTGTTGGTTTCTAATGCGGTACGCTTTTTGGACGTGCCGTTTTTGATGTTTAGGATATACAAAAACGACTAAAAGAGAAAAGTTTATTTTTATGAGAAAAATTATCGTTTTCCTTGTAACTACTACCTTACTTTGTACGGCGGTTTCTTGCGAATCACTCAAACAGGTAAGGGCAAAAAGAGAAATCCGTAAAAAACAAGTGGAAGACTCCTTAGCTGCGACAGAAGTAGAGTTAAGACTTAATGATAGCGAATCTATACCCTTTCAAGATGCTTTACCGCCGTACCGTCCGGTGAGAACGATGACAAATGATATTCTACATACAAAACTAGCCCTTCGTTTTGATTGGGAAAAAAGACATGTAATGGGTAAAGCATGGCTCACCGTAAAACCTTATTTTTATCCTGTTTCGATGCTTGAACTCGATGCCCAGACCTTTGATTTTCACAAAGTGGCATTAGTGAAAGCCGATGGCTCAATAACTGATTTGAAATACACGTATAATGGGAATATTATAAAAATCAGCTTGGATAAAACTTATCAAGGGCAGGAGTCTTATCAAGTATTGATAGATTACACTGCTAAACCCTATGAAAAACCCGAAGGAGGAGGACTTGCTGTTACTTCTGATAGGGGACTTTTTTTTGTCAATCATGACGGGAAAGAGAAAGATGTCCCCCGTCAAATCTGGACACAAGGAGAGACAAGTTGGAACTCATGTTGGTTTCCAACCTTTGACCACCCTTCCGAAAAGACGACCCAAGAAATGGAAATAACAGTGGAGAACCGTTACATAACCGTTTCTAATGGAGCAAAGATTAAATCGGAAATACATCCTGACGGTACACGCACAGATTACTGGAAGATGGAGAAACCGCATTCTCCTTATCTTTTCGCACTGGCCATAGGAGAATTTGGGGAGTTCAAAGATAGCTGGAGAGGCAAAGAAGTAAACTACTATCTCGAGCCCAAATACGCTCCATTTGCTAAAGATATTTTTGGGAATACTCCGGAAATGATGGAGTTCTTTTCAAATCTATTGGGCGTAGAGTATCCTTGGGAAAAATATGCCCAAGTCGTTGTGAGGGAGTTTGTAAGCGGAGCCATGGAAAATACTACTTGTTCTATCTTCTTCGATGCCATGAATATGGATGATAGAGAGCTTTTAGATGAAGACCACGAGGATATTATTGCCCATGAGCTTTTTCATCATTGGTTTGGAGACTATGTTACCTGCGAGAGCTATGCGAATCTTGCCTTGAATGAGAGCTTTGCGTCTTATTCTGAATACCTCTGGATTGAACACAAATACGGAAAAGACCAAGCAGATGCACATTTACAGGAGGATTTGTCAAGCTATCTCATGGAGGCTAATTGGAAAAAAGTACCCATTATCCGATACAATTATAATAATGAAGACGATATGTTTGACGCACATTCCTACCAAAAGGGAGCTTGTGTTCTTCATGCGTTGCGGGCTTATGTGGGGGATTCGGCTTTTTTTGTAACCCTAAATCGCTACTTAAAACAATACGCGCTAAAAAACACAGAGATTCATCAGCTAAGAATTGCTTTTGAAGAAACTACGGGTCAAGACCTAAATTGGTTTTTTAATCAGTGGTTTTTATCTCCGGGACATCCTGAAATTGAGTTTGATTATGAAAAAACAAATGCCGGACTTAGGATAAACGTAAAGCAACTCCAAGACACTAATCCATTTAGGCTTCTATTTCGGATTCAGGTTACAAGTTCGGAGGGAAAAAATAGCTTCTATCCGGTTGAAATACAAACCAGAGATACTCTATTTAACTTGGCTTTTCAGGGTAAAGTAGAAAACGTTATCCTTGATAGCGACGGGACATTGTTAGGCGAAGTGAAACGCGGGAGTCTTGACCTTACTACTAAACAAATGGTTTCCCAGTATAGAAATGCCCTGAATGTCAGAAATAAAATAGAAGCCATAGATTACCTTTCTGCCAATTATAGCTATGAGGGAGAACAAGCACTCTTAGAAGCTACCAAAGACCCTTTTTATTTGGTTCGGATGAATGCCTTAGGAACATTGGATTTTGGGAAATCAAAACAGAAAGAGGTGCTGCTTCAACGGTCATTTGAATTAACCACTGACAAAAAATCGCTGGTAAGGGCGATGGCAACTGCTATTTTCGGAAAAAGAGCGGTTTACAATTTGTTGAAAACTCAACCTCTCTGGAAAACAAAAATAGACTCCTTGATTCATTATTCTCTCAAAGACAGGAGTTATTCGGTCATTAATGCGGGGCTTTCTGTGGCAGAAAGTTGGGAACGCACCAAGGCGGAGGCATTTATACATGAATTAAATCCAGAAAAAGACCACCCTTCCTTCCTCTATAATGGAATAGGAATTTTAATGGAAAACCCTAACGATAAGAATATCCGAAAAACAATGGAAATCATCGAAAAAGTACCTGGTACCAACGAACGTTACTATACCCTTAACTCTTTTTTACGACTTAAAATAGAGGATATGGCGACAGATATACAAGGGCTTACGACCCTAAGCGAGGGGCTTATAAATATTGCAGAGAATGACATGGAAGCAGATATACGTTCTATAGCCTTAGCCCTGCTATTGGAAGATAATTTGTTTAAGATACCTGTAGTAAAAGCCTTCTTTATGAAAGACCACCCCCAAGAAAAAGAAGAAAAGGTATTAGAGTTCTATCAAGAAGGGAGAAAAAAAATGAGATAATTTTTGGAAAATATAGATGCATGAAGTTAACCCAAACCTAATTTATAAAATATAGGTTGGGGTTGGGTTATTCTTATGTAGAGGATTTTCGGTTTTACATCTCGCGATTTGCTTGTTTTAAGAACTCCTCTAACGCCTCATAAGCCAAAAATCTACCATGAAATTTCTTAGTAATGTAGGCATCTTCAGTTTGTAGGTCTCTGATGTAAAAGTAATAATGAAATTGTACGTCATAATTTGCAAACATCTCATTGGCAGTTTTAAACTTCTGATAAGTAGCAATCATTGCTTCTTTTTTGGGTTCTTTCCTCTGCTTAGGCATCACTACCATATCCAAAAAATAGCGGCTACCGGAGGCTTTCATTTCTCCTACTTCTTTCAGGCTAACCATTTTATATTTTCCAGAATAAGATTTTTTTACAATCCTGAGTATTTCTGCATTCCCTTCCTTCACACTACGATTAATACGGGAAGCATTGGGTATGTCAGAAGGAACAATGTCGTACTTAGGAACAAGTAATATAGATGGCTTAAGGTCTTGAGGAACAGATTTAAATATATCCTTAATAGGCTCGTCTTCTGCCCGAATGCTGATGCCGGTCAGAGTAAAGGCGGGAGTTAATGTAAAATAAGACAAAAAGCTCAAGTAAAAGATTATCTTTTTCATTTATCTTAGGGATAAAGTTTGGTGAATACAAAGTTAGCGTAATTTTTGATATGTGGTACGCTACCTGATATTTTTTAAAAGAGGAAAAAAGTGTAATTTTATGCGACAAACTAACCCCCGTAATTGAGTTTTGAAGGGCTGCTTCGGCTATAATGCCTGAATACTGATAGGAATTATTGGTACCTGAAACGGTCTTTTTTTTGCAGGAGCAGTGTGATATTTCCCTTTATTCAACGTGGCAGAGGCGAATGGACTTTCCTGCTTACGCTGATAATTTTTAATGCGTTTATACTAGGTAGGACTAACGAATATTTTAATTTTCCAGAAACTTTTATTACTTTTGTCAAGGAAATTCATGCTATGGAAATATGCCTTACGATAATCCATCACATGAGTATTAAAAGTTACTCAATTTACAAAAGAAGCCAAGTATCATACTAAGAGAGATGGAGGAGATACAGAAACAATATTATAGTATAGGGGAGGTTTCAAAACTGATAGGGGTGCAGCCCTCTGTAATCAGGTTTTGGGAAACGGAGTTTAAACAAGTCCAGCCGCGAAAAAATAAGAAGGGGAATCGAGTATATACTCTGAAAGACATCGAACTACTTACTTATATACGTATGTTATTGAGAGACAAAGGTTATACGATAAAAGGGGCGCAACAGATTCTTGAAGAGGGAAATTCTCTATCAAATCTTGAAAAAAGTGTAGATAGTATAGAAATTATTCCATTTTTAAAGATTGAAAATCAGATTGATAAAAAAAATATCAAAGAATTATTAATAAAATTAAAAGATTTTTTGGTGGAGTTAAAAAATAATTTGTAATTTTGCAGTGCTTTTGAGAATTGATGACCCCATCCCAAGATTCTCAAAGGTTATGAGTTAGGGAAGTGGCGCAGCCCGGTAGCGCACTTGCATGGGGTGCAAGGGGTCGTCGGTTCAAATCCGGTCTTCCCTACTTAAAGCAAATAAAACCTGGTCTTGATAGACCGGGTTTTTTTGTGTTTGGTATTGAGAGGAGGTCAAGTAGTAAAGAGAAGACAGCCTTTTTGGGGCTGCCTTCTTAATGTTCAGGGGTTCTCTCAAAAAAAATTAGCGCTCTGAAATCACCATTTTTTTGGTTGCAAATACATTGCCATCAATTACAAGGCTGTAGAAATAAGTACCCCAACTAAGCGTAGTGGTTTGAATTTCTGTGCTTGCTGCACCTCTGTCATTGATTTCCTTAGACTGAATCGGATTGCCTGCGGCATCTGTAATTTGTAAAACCGCACTTCTTACATTTTTGGGAATGTAATACTGAATGGTTGTGGATTTACTGAAAGGGTTGGGTACATTTTGCTCTAAAGAAGGACTTTCGCCGGCTATTACCATGATATTTTTGGTATTGGAGGCACCTGCGTCATTGCTTTTTAGGCAGCAGCTTTGTAAGTCTGTATTAAATTGACTTAATAAAGCTTTCATGGATTCCATTTCAGTTTTTACAGCCTGGAGTTCAGATTTTAGTGCTTCATTTTCTTTGCTTAATTCTTGTACCCCCTTTATCAAAGGCACGGTTAGTTCGGCATACCTGATTCCCATGTATTCTCCGTTTTTATCCACACCAGAGAAAGTACCTTTTGCGGCTTCCTCTACTTCTTGGGCGATAAGTCCGGTGTAACGGATACCTTTTTGCCCTTCGGCGGTGTATTCGTAGGTTACGGGGTTTAGTTGATTGATAAATTCTAACCCTAATTCAGAAGGGCGAATATCGGTTTTGAGCCTTCTGTCGGAGAAGGTAGTCCAGCCTACTTGCCCACCAATAGAAGTAACGGAAGTGTTTCCTACCATGACCTTATTGCTTGCGTTTACACTTGCGCCCCAGCCGATAGCGGTTGCATTGCTAAGTCCGGCAGCAGTAGCGTCAGCATTTTGCCCTACAAATGTACATCCGGTATAGGCATTTCTCAAAGCACCTGATCTTCTTCCTAAGGCAACGTTTCCGATACCCGCAAGGTTAGCAGCAAGAGAAGAATCCCCGATAGCGGTATTCCTGTTGGCTGTGGTCATTGCTCTCATGGCATAAGTCCCTATGGCAACGTTGTTAGAACCGGAAGTATTGGCATTCATACTATTTTGTCCCATACTAATGTTATTAATCCCATTTATCGTATTTTGTTGAGACTGATAGCCTACGGCAACGTTTCTAAGACCGGTAGTTTGAGATTTTAGGGCTTGCCCTCCTACGGCAACATTTGCTCCCCCTGTAGTGTTTGCCGTAAGGGCAGATTCTCCTACTGCCACGTTGTTTCCTCCTGATATATTTCCTTTTAAGGAATTTGCACCTACGGCTACGTTATTAGCACCTGTAGTATTGGATTGCATGGAGGTGTATCCCATCGCTACGTTCAGCCCGGCAGTAGTGTTATTTTGCATAGCACGGAATCCGATAGCCATATTATTGGACCCCGTGGTATTTACTTGCATGGCTTGGTATCCCATTGCCATATTATTGGAGGTAGTATTGGCATTAAGAGCCATGTAGCCTATCGCCATGTTTAGGTTTCCTACTTGGTTAGCGGCAAGTGATTGATAGCCAATTGCTAAATTCCCATTTCCGGTGGTATTAGCGCGTAGTGCCTCAAACCCGATACCAGTATTACCTGCACCAGTAGTATTGCTATATAAAGAGGAGTATCCAATTGCCATAGCGTTACTTCCTGTAGTATTGCTTCTAAGGGCGGAGCGGCCGATTGCGATGGCATTAGATGGGGTAGTTGCATTATACGCAGCGGAGTCCCCAATTGCTACATTTCCACTTCCGGAAGTTGCACTTCTCAGCGACATTCTTCCCACCGCTATATTATTACTACCATTGGTTACAGAATACATAGCAGAATCTCCGATGGCGGTGTTTCCTCTGCCAGTACTAC
Organism: Bacteroidota bacterium; assembly: GCA_963169475.1. Classification (GTDB taxonomy): domain Bacteria; phylum Bacteroidota; class Bacteroidia; order J057; family J057; genus JAAFHL01. Next base: position 15,654 of record CAUJFT010000231.1, read on the forward strand.
TACTATTTTGGGGACCGCTTTTATACCCTACGTATGTGTTGGCATAGCCGGTGGTATTGTACATTCCTGCATAAGTGCCTAAACCCGTATTGTAGGAGCCTGTGCTGTTGTAATATAACGCATTAAGCCCTGCACTGACGTTTTCATTTCCAGAAGAGTTGTTATTAAGTCCTTGAATCCCTAATGCTGTATTATACTCACCAGTAGTGTTTCCTTGTAAAGCATACGCGCCAAAAGCGGAGTTTGCATACCCTGTAGTATTATTATACATAGCAAGGTAGCCTACCGCTGTTTGGAAGCTAGTACTATTATTATAAGCGGCAAACCCTCCTAGTGCTACATTACTTGAACCGGTCTGATTACTATAAGAAGCTCTATCTCCAATTGCGGTATTACCATATCCTGTGGTGTTGCTAAATGCAACCTTTGAACCTATGGCTACGTTTTGGGAGGATGTGTTATTAAACAAAGCCGAATCTCCTACGGCTACGATGTTCGAACCAGATGTGTTTGAATAAGAGCTATACACTCCAAGA
>CAUJFT010000232.1 GCA_963169475.1 Bacteroidota bacterium
TTAATGGATTACTTGGAGATGCCCTTGCAAAGGCTTGACTTGATAAAGGCTGGGATACGGAAGGCGTTTATTATTTGCATAAAACTTTAGATTTGCCCATAAAACTAACAGAGATAGGTGCGTTACAAGATTTAAAATCGGAATATGAGGTAGTATTTCACCTTGCCGCAAAAATACCTTTTGGGCAATACAATACCGCAGATAAAAGTGTGGTAGAGGCAAATGTGATGCTTACCCATAAAGTTTGTACCGCTTTTCCGAATGCAAAAATCATATATGCTTCTAGCGTTTCTGTTTATGGGTATCCACCTCAAATCCAAAAAATTACAGAATCTACCCCATTTGATAGCCCCTCGCTTTATGGATTATCTAAAATAGCGGGAGAATATCTTGTTAGAAATCACCCCTCGTATGCTATTATTCGCTATACTTCCTTGTACGGAAAGGGTATGTATGCGGCTACCATTCTGCCTATCATGGCGGCTCAGGCTAAGGATAAGAGACTAATCACTATTTGGGGAAAGGGAGAAAGAAAACAAGATTTTATTCATATTTCTGATGCTGCCCGTTTGACAGTGGCGGCTGCTGAAGCTAATGGAAATGAGGTCTATCTTGGAGTAAGCGGAAAGGGGTATAGTAACCTTGAAGTAGCCCAGATTATCCAGCAATATACTGGGTGTAATATCGAATTTCAGGGAGAAGATAATAGTCCTTCTTTTGAATATGATGCTTCTTTTACACATAAAAAATTATCCTTTAATACGAAAATTAGTTTATTTCAAGGAATAAAAGATTTATTATGAAAAAAATATTGGTAACAGGAATTGGTGGTAATGTAGGCCAGGGAATCGTAAGAAACGTAAGGAATATACCCGGACACACCTTCTTTATAGTAGGTACAAACTCCGAAGCGGTTTCTGCTGGAAATTACCTTTGCGACAAGGTGTATGAAGTGCCTTATGCCTTTGATGAAAATTATATTCCCCGTATTCTTGAAATTTGCAAAGCAGAATCTGTTGATTTGATTCTGCCTTCTACTGATTATGAAACGTATTATCTTGGTAGCAATAAGGCAATTTTACCGACTGTAGCTTGCGCCGATGGGCATATTTCCCAAATCTTTCTGGATAAATATATTACATTCCAACATTTTTCTAAACATAATATTCCTTTTGCTGAATCAGTCTTACCCTCTGAGTACAAGGGACAATTTACGTCTTATATTGTAAAACCCAGAGAAGGAAGAGGGTCGCGTAATCTGTTCTTTAACCCCGAGAATGTAACGGGATTTTCTGATGATTACGTAGTCCAAAAGCTCTATAAGGGGATTGAAATTACCACCGCATTTTATGTGCTTAATAATGGTCAAAATATAGGACATATCACTTTTGAAAGGGAGCTATCTTCGGGTGCTACTTCTAAATGCGAAGTTAAGTTTGAGTATGATGAATGGGCAGAAAAGACTATTAAACAAATGATTAATACCTTTCACTTAAAGGGTCCATGTAATATACAGTCAATCGTAACAGAAAATGGAGAAATTTATCCCTTCGAAATTAATGGGCGTTTTTCCGGCACTAATTCTATTCGCGCCCAATTTGGATTTGAAGATATTCGCTATGCAGTAGAGGAACACTTATTGGGGATTACTCCAGCAAAGCCGGTGATTCGCCCCGGAAGTGCCATGCGTATCCTACTTGATATTATCTATCCTAATACTGCCTTAAAAGACATTAAAGACAATAGCAGCCCTCATTATCTATATTAGTTGTGATATGAAATATATACTTTTTGATGTAGCCAATACGCTTCTCCATAAACCGGAGGTTTACATCCGAATAGCAGGCGTATTAAAAGGAAGCGGATACGATATTCCACTACCTTTTCTAATCGAAAAACATCGGTTGATATCTGAAGCCCTTACCTTTCCGGACAAAACCACAAGGGAGTTTTATCATGATTTTAATAAAGTTTTTTTATTTAGTCTTGGCGTGATTGCAGAGGAATCCCTGCTTAATCAATTGTTTGATAGCTGTACTTACCTCCCTTGGGAGCCGTTTGAAGATACAAGGGTGCTTAGTGAGTTGAGGCTACCAATAGGGATTTTGTCTAATTGGGATAAATCTTTACCAGAAAAACTGAAAAAATATTTTTCTTTTTCTTTTGCTCCGATATTTTGTTCGGAAATCATTGGTTTTCGTAAACCCGATTCTCGTTTTTTTCGCCACGCCGTAGAAACGCTTGCTTGTAAGCCGGAAGAAATTTTGTTTATTGGAGATTCCTTAAAATTGGATATCGAGCCAGCCATCGCTTTGGGTATTCGTGCAGTACTTGTGGATAGGGAAGGACTATATCCCTATTACAAAGGAGAAAAGGTTGCTCGGTTTTCCGAAATCAAAGAACTTATTCATCATGTGTAGTTTTTTTTGAGATAGTCTCAATAACAGTATTTTTTTTAAAGTACTAAAAATAAAATAATTATAATTTGGACAATAGATAAAACCTGCGTTATTTTGCGCCCTAATTCATAATTCAGATATTCCGATGAAAGAGTTCCATTATAAATTTTATTCCCCAAACCTCAATACCGAAACAGAGGTCTTGGTTTATGGTGATTCAGGCTATCCGGTGATTACTTTTCCTACCTCCATGGGTAAGTATTTCCAAAATAGAGATTTTAAATTGATAGAATCTGTATCAGACCTCGTAGATGAAGGGAGGATTAAGATTTATTGTGTAGATGGGGAAGATGAGATGACTTGGTATAATAAAGTAATTTCCCCCGCTGAAAGGGTGAAAAATCACGTGTGGTATGATAGGTTTGTCCGTGAAGAAGTGATTCCTATGGCTTTAAATGATACCGGTTATAACAAGGTGTGTGTAGCCGGTTGTAGCTTTGGAGGGTATCATGCAGCAAATGTGGCTTTCAGGTATCCAGAGGTTGTAGGCTACCTCATCGCAATGGGGGCGGGGTTTGATATAAAAAACCAATTAGATGGATTTTATGATGATAGCGTTTATTATAATAATCCTCCGGATTTTCTTTCGGGCTTAGAACACCCCGATTTGTGGAAAATGGGAATCATTCTGGGTACAGGGACAGAAGATTTTTGTCTCCCACAAAACGAAAGTCTTTCGCGAATATTGGAAGAAAAAAATGTTCCCCATTGGTTAGATGTCCGTCCGGGAGGGATTCACGATTGGCCCGTTTGGAGACAAATGTTTCCGGACTATCTTAGGGAAATGCTAAAAACAGTATAGTATCTTATTTATTTTTTACCAAAATAATTTAATCTCTCAATGAAAAAAATCGGTATTCTATTTGGTATGGAGAACACCTTCCCGCAGGCATTTGTGGATAGAGTGAACGCCAAAAATATTGAAGGCATAATCGCCGAACCTGTTCGTATTGATAAAGTAATTCAAGGAGACACTTCCGAATATGCGGTAATTATTGACCGTATTTCTCATGAAGTACCTTTCTATCGTACCTATTTGAAAAATGCGGCAGTTTCTGGGACTGCCGTAATGAATAATCCGTTTTGGTGGAGTGCAGACGAAAAGTTTTTTAACAATGCGCTCATGACCAAAATTGGTGTTCCCGTTCCTAAAACAGTAGTGCTTCCTTCTAAGGAGCTACCTACTGATACTACTCCTCAATCATTCAAAAACCTGGCTTTTCCCTTAGATTGGGAAACCATTTTTAACTATATCGGATTTCCTGCTTATTTTAAACCTCATGCCGGTGGGGGGTGGAAAAGTGTTTACAAGATAAGGACTCCGGAAGAACTATGGACGGCTTATGATGAGACCGAACAGTTGGTGATGATGCTTCAAGAGGAAATTCAATTTGAAGAATATTACCGTTGTTATAGCATGAATTGTAAGTATGTGCATATCATGCCATATGAACCCCGCAATCCTCATCACCTCCGTTATGTACAAGATGCGGTAATCCCTGACTATAAGCGTCAAGCTCTCACGGAATTAGTACTTAAAATCAACAATGCCTTAGGATATGATTTTAATACAGTAGAGCTTGCAGTACGTAATGGTATCCCGTATGCTATTGATTTTTGTAATCCTGCTCCCGATGCCGATATTCATTCCGTAGGGGAAGAAAACTTTGAATGGGTTGTGGAGCATGCTGCATTAATGGCAATTGAAAGGGCACTTGAACATAAAGAAGGACAGATGAACCTCCGCTGGGGGGACTTCGTGAAAAATGCCATTCGTTAAAAAAATTTGAGGGACTACAATCATTGTAGTGTTGGCTAAGTCTACACGAAAGTCTCAAAAAAATCAGCCTGCATCGCAAACATGCAGGCTGATTTTTTTTGTTGTGTTGAGAAATTTTATAGCCCTTTTGCAGTTATTTAAAGATAAGATACCTTTAATAAGTAGCTTTTCAAAATTAGTTTATCTTATTCGTCAATTAGTTTGTATTATTTCATGCAAAACAGCTTATTTAAAACATAAAATAGTTTATATTAAAATAAAAAATAGTATTGATTATCAACTATTTAATAAAAATAGTTTAAAATAAATTTACCTCAGTACTTATGATGATAAAGTACAAACTAAACCGATTAATCAAAAAAATACACTACCCTACCTATTTTTTATCTACAGGGACAGCACTTAAACCCGAAAGGGTACTATCTTTATAGCCCCAAAATGTTTATTCTCCCACCCAAAAAGCCGTAACAGTGGAGGCGAATTGTCATTTGCCCTTGTTAAAAGCCAAAACTAATCAGTACTTAAATATAGGCTTCCATCTCTTCTTCTATGCCTTTTCGGAGGTTCATTAGTTTTTGTGCATAATCCCATAATTGTTCCTCGGTTTCCGTTTCAGGGGTATAAGTCTGTATAGGTATAGGTTTACCGTTTGCGTCCACCGCAACAAATACAATGATACAGTGTGTGTTATGGCGAAAATCTTCGGATTTAGGGTCGCGTGAAAATACATCAATAGAAAAGTGCATACTAGACGTTCCCGTAAAAATTAGCCTTGCCCTTACTTCTACCACATTTCCAATAAAAACTGGTTCCATAAAGCGAATACCTCCCACATAAACCGTAACACAATACTTACCGCTCCAACCCACAGCTCCTGCATATCCGGCTTGGTCTATCCATTTCATTACGCTCCCTCCGTGTACCTTCCCCCCAAAGTTTACTTCGGTGGGTTCAGCCAGAAAACGTAGGGTGATTGTTTTTTGATTCATGTTAAAATTTGCGTTATTAGGAGATGGGACAAAACTTTGCAATAAACCCTTATAGATAGTTTTTTGTTGGTATTTGTACTATTTTCATTTTTTTGCAATCCAATATATGAGAGATTTTAGTCTCCTTTTTGTTAAAATTACGTAATAGCACCTCTGCTCAATCTATGGGTACAGAAAAACCTTTTTTAGCCAATTTTGAGTATTTTCTCTCTATTTTTTAATTAACGCATTATTATCCTAGCTGCCAATTGTTCAAATAAAAAAAAAACTGCCT
>CAUJFT010000233.1 GCA_963169475.1 Bacteroidota bacterium
AGGATTTTTTCTCTGGTGGCTTTTCTTTTTTAGGCAAGCCTTATATATCAAAGATAAAATTGAGATTACAGAAGGATTCTTTATCTTTGCCCCCAAAAAATACAGAAAACCATGAAATATCTGCTGTTCGAAGACTTTACGCATTTCGATTTACTCCCATTTTGCTTCACGCGTCCGGTGTATGAAATCCGTTCCGGTATTTTTACCTTTGCTGTCAGATGGGAAAAATCTTTGGGAGAAGCAGCAGGAACGATAGCACACAGTTATCTTGGACGAAAATATAACCGCCTTCCAGAAGGAACTTTTACCGCGATAAATGGAAAATTTATCCCTGATGAAACGATGCTTAGGCTAATTCAAGAAATCCCTGAAAATGTATATTTTGAAAACCCGGAAGGGGAAGTACTTGCATTTAGAGGACAGCAAACCACGATGTTTGAGAACGGACTCATCAGCAAAGAGAGGCTCGAAAAAGCAGGCTATAAGGCACAAAGAGTAGAAGTTACAAGCACGGCACTACGTAAAATGTCGGATATTTTTAGATTAAATGCTCCTCTTATTCAGTTTGATTTTCAATTAATCACGAAGGAAAGGGTCTCTCAACCCGTACTTGATACTTATAGTATCATATACGGAAAAGATAATATATTCATAGAAGAAGGCGTAAAAATCCGTGCAGCAATTCTTAATGCCGAAAATGGACTGATTTATCTTGGTAAAGGTGTGGAAGTACAAGAAGGAGCAATTATTCACGGAAATCATGCTTTGGGGGAATATGCTACAGCAAACATGGGCGCAAAGCTAAGAGGAGATTCCTCTTTTGGCCCTCATGTAAAGGTAGGGGGGGAGGTCAGCAACTCTGTAATTATGGGTTATTCTAATAAAGGGCATGATGGCTATCTGGGTAACTCGGTATTAGGATATTGGTGTAATCTTGGGGCAGACACTAATACTTCTAACCTCAAAAATACTTACGAAAATGTAAAACTATGGAATTATGAAAGTCGGCGTTTTGAAAATACCGGCTTACAATTTTGCGGGCTGATGATGGGAGATCATAGTAAATGCGGGATTAATACGATGTTCAACACCGGAACGGTAGTAGGTGTTTCCGCAAATATTTTTGGAGACGGTTTTCCCCGCAATTTTATTCCCGACTTTTCATGGGGGGGGGCTTCCGGTTTTACAACCTATATGCTCAAAAAAGCTTTTCTCACCGCAGAAGTTGTTATGCAAAGGCGGAGCGTTCCTTTTGATGAAGTAGAAAAAGAAATTCTTTCTCATGTATTTGAACTCACAAAAATTCATAGAAGTTGGGAAAACACCCAACCCCTGAATCTGTAGCCCCGCCATTACAAATCCATATTTTTGAGATGCATACAGGAAACCACTCCTGATGTTGTGATTTTGGCTGCTTTCAAACAGTTTTGGGGTATTTTTACTATATGAAAATATACTTGAAAAGTAGGTATATTTGATATTCACCGCTCAATTCAAATTCGCCAACCTTCATAAAGCAGAATAAATTTGTCTTCGGTATTATCCTTTTTTTCCAATAAGGACAACTCTCACTCACATTGGTGAGAAAATGACCACTTCGCCCTTGCATTTTTATTAATCATTAAACTCCCATTTCTTTACCTCCTCGTACATTTCGAGGTGGGTCAAATCATGGGTAAGAGGAGTTACAGAAACATACCCTGCTCTTAATGCCACCTCATCACTATCTTCTCTTGTATCTTGTAATAAAAACTTTCCGGTAAGCCAATAATACTTTCTGCCGTGAGGGTCAGCCCTTTCCTCAAACTCCTCTACCCATCTTCCCATCGCTTGACGTGTAGTTTTAATCCCTTTAATTTCTTCCAAAGGCAGATTTGGGATATTTACATTTAATAACTGCCCGATAGCAAGACGCTGACGAAGTGCGGTAGTAATCACAATTCGGGCAATCTCTTTAGCAGCACTAAGGTCGGCTTCTTCGTCATAATTACAAAAAGAAAAACCAATAGACGGAATCCCCTGAATAGCTCCTTCTCTTGCAGCAGATAGCGTTCCGGAGTAGATAGTGCTAGCAGAAGCATTGCTGCCGTGATTGATTCCGGAAAGAATAATATCCGGATTGTTCTTTATTAACACACCCGTAGCCAACTTCACACAATCGGCAGGAGTACCATTACAAGCATAGCCAATACTGCCATCACTTAATTTTTCTTTCCATAAACGCAGAGGTTTCGTAATCGTAATTGCATGTCCCATTGCACTTTGGGGGCTGTCAGGGGCAACGATGATTACCTCTCCGAATGCCCTTGCAACTTCTGCTAATGCCAGAATCCCTCCTGCCTGAATTCCGTCATCATTACTAATTAATATTGTAGGTCTGTGAAGCTCCATTTATACATTATAACATATATTGATATAGAATATATCGAGCGCAAAAGTACACATTTTAACGCTCTCTCCAAATCTCAAAATTGCTATTCTATGACAAACACACTAAAAACTATCTATAGGCAGAAGGTCAATCTGCCTCTGCCATGTTGGGCAAAGCACGACACTACACCCAGAATATCCTCTTTGTTCTATTGCCACTCTCTGTAAGTAGAAATAGAAATAATCGTTGAATGGATAAAAGAATCATTCAGAAACAAACGAAATTAATGGTATTACGCAGTAAGTCTAAAAAAAACAACAAATATGTAAAAAAAAGTTGCAAAAGATTTGTAATAATAAAACTTATTTGTAATTTTGTCGTAAATATTAGTAAAAATAAAAACTACTATTTATGAATGCAAAACAACTTTCATTTTTAAGTGCCAGAAAGAGGGGCGGAAGCCCGGAGGATTATTACCCGATTCACTCATTTTTAGATAGCGCGCTGGAGATAGTCTCAGATGAAAGGCACCGCTTTATGCACACGTGGTGGGCGGTTCGCTACTTAGTCATTCCTCAATATGGTTTTATGATACTAAACAGCGAGGGGCAAATTGTAAATGTAAAGGATATTTGTGAAGAAGACCATTTTCTACCAAACTTTGGAGAAAAATATATTCCTAATCTATTGGACTTCACAGAGGCTATTTCAGATGATGAGGGAGATTTGCAGACATTAAGAAGATTTTACCGTCAATACGCCCAAAATGAGGAGATTGCTACACTCTTGCTTTCTCCGCTTACTGTAACGGGAAAGGTAAAATCATTGTTCTTTACGCATAATAGCTGGTTTATGAATAGTATTTTACCTAAAGTACTAAATATAGAGCCTGAAATTAAAGATATTAATATTTCTCCGGCTCATTTTATCAACCGAATGCAGCTCGACCCTTGGATGAAAGGAGAGTCTTATCCTCCTCATACCTTTGGGTTCAAAAGCACCTATTTACGTTCAGCATAATAGCGGAATTAAAATCAGCCCAAACTGATAGAATTGTTTTTAAGGGGAGAGTTTATATTAGTTAGGGGGGTAAATATTTTTATTTACTCCCTCTCCTCTAAAAAATATCTATTGTATTCGTAGGGAAAAAGTCGTAATATTGTGCTTTTAATTTGTAATTATTAATTTATTATATATTATGTCAAAGGATTCTAAGGATAAAGAGAACAAGGAAGCAGTTGAAAAATTAAAGTCATTAAGTTCGACTTTGGACAAGCTAGATAAGACCTATGGAAAAGGAATTGTAATGCGCCTAAGTGATTCGCCCGTAGCAGATGTCGAGGCGATTTCTACCGGCTCGCTCACCTGCGATATTGCATTAGGAATTGGGGGGGTTCCGCGCGGGCGAATTATCGAAATTTACGGACCGGAATCATCAGGAAAAACCACCCTCGCACTACACATTATTGCAGAGGCTCAAAAAAAAGGGGGGATTGCCGCTTTTATTGATGCAGAACACGCCTTCGATAGGATTTATGCCTCAAAATTAGGTATTGATATGACTAACCTTTACGTTTCTCAACCGGATTTCGGAGAGCAAGCGTTGGAAATTGCAGAGCATCTCATTCGCTCCAATGCAATAGATGTAATAGTGATTGACTCTGTGGCAGCCCTCACTCCAAAAGCCGAAATTGATGGAGAAATGGGAGATTCTAAAATGGGTTTACAAGCAAGGCTAATGTCTCAAGCACTTAGAAAAATGACCTCTATCATCAGCAAGACTAATTGTACCTGTATTTTTATCAATCAGTTGAGGGATAAAATCGGGGTTATGTTTGGCTCACCGGAAACGACTACGGGTGGAAATGCGCTTAAATTTTATGCTTCTGTAAGAATAGATATACGTAGAACTAATCAGATTAAAGAAGGTACTGATAATGTCGGAAATCGCGTAAAAGTAAAGGTAGTAAAAAATAAAGTAGCCCCTCCTTTTCGCCAGGCAGAGTTTGATATTCTTTTTGGAGAGGGTATTTCTAGGGAAGGAGAAGTCGTTGACCTTGGAGTAGAGTTAGGGATTATTAACAAAGCCGGTTCTTGGTTCTCCTACGAAAAGGAAAAACTTGGGCAGGGACGGGAAGCCGTCAAGCGGTTATTAAAGGAAAAACCGGCACTAATGCACGAAATTGAAAATAAAATCATGGCACAAAAAGGCGTAATCCAATCCATAGAAGGGAAACCTAGCGATTATGACGGTTTGGATTCTGGAGACGGAGATGAGCCGGAAGCCTAATCCATTTTTACGGGATTAAAATCTAACAATTTTAATCCCGTAAAAATAAAAAAAGAGATTTTGTATGTTTATCCTATAATATCCTAATACTTTGGACTTTGCGGTATACTCGCCGCTACTTAGTTTGTAGGGTGCTTACGGGTTCTCTTATGCAGAAATTCTTAACCCGACAAGACTACGTCAATCTCTTAGTATAACCCGCACTTATATCGGCTACGAGATTGGTTTACAGAGAATGATAGGGAAAATCTTTGACATTTGACATCAAGAGAGTCAATCCTCTAATCTTGGTATATTACTTGGCACTACTATTCCAATATGGGTATCTTAGACCTATTGATTAATATAACCGGACAAAGGTTGGTATTCCCTTTTTATCACGTAGTGAGTGATGAAATATTGCCGCACGTCCGGAATTTATATTCTGTGAAATCTGTTAAGGTTTTTCGGAAAGAGTTAGATTTTTTTCTTAGACATTATCAACCTTTGGATGTCGAAGATGTCGAATCTTTGGCACAATCAGGGGAAAAATATTCAAAAAAAGGGATATTACTATCATTTGATGACGGGCATAGGGAGTGTTTTGAGATTATTGCTCCGATATTACAGGAAAAGGGTATTCCTGCGATTTTTTTTGTTAATAGCGCATTTGTGGATAATCAAGCATTATTTTTCCGTTACAAAGTTAGTCTTTGTATAGAAAGGCTAAACACACTTCCGGAAAAGCACTTTATACTATCGAAAATTAGCTCTCTGATAGGTTTACCTTTTGCAAATAAACAAATGATTCGGAAATATCTTCTTTCATTAGGTTATCATGAAGAGAAGATGATACAAGCGATTGCCGATGTATTAGCA
>CAUJFT010000234.1 GCA_963169475.1 Bacteroidota bacterium
AAGGGGCATGAGGTAAAGGGTGGAGATGCGTTTTACAAAAAAATTATCCTTGATTTTTTATCCTTATTTCCTCAACAACTCTACACACTCAAAGAAATCTCTGATTGTACAGAATTATACCAAGTAATCAGCTTGCAGAAAATCCGTTCTCTGCTCAAAGACTTATCCGAAACAGGGAGGGTAGCCCTTGAAGGGAAAAGCCGCTATCGCTTGGGTGGCTTGATGGAGGAAGCCGTAGGCAGAGTAGAGGTTACACGTCAGGGCTATGGGTTTGTAATTCAAGGAGATGGGAATGACATCCTTATCCCTCAAAGAAATTTGGGAGCAGTGCTGAATGGAGACACGGTGAGAGCCCGGATACTAAACTCTTTCTCAAAAGAGGGAAAAAGAATGGGAGAGGTAGTAGAAATCATCAGTAGGGCAAGAAATGAATTTGTCGGTACGCTACAAATAGAAAAAACCGGTTACGCTTATGTAATTCCTGATGACAACGCGATTCAGTTTGATTTTATCGTAAGAAAATCCGGCTTGAATGGAGCAGAGAAAGGAGATAAGGTATATATTCAAGTAAAACACTGGGATAAACGGAATCCTGAAGCTACTGTTTTGGAAGTACTTGGAAAAGCGGGGGTACACCACACAGAAATGCACGCAATCTTAATGCACTACGGATTTAATCCAAAATTCCCGATAGAAGTAGAGGAATATGCCGATAAAATCCAAGATGGTATTACCCCCGAAGAAGTGGCAAAACGATGGGATTTTCGTGGAATCACTACCTTTACCATTGACCCCGTGGACGCAAAAGATTTTGATGATGCAATTTCTTTCCGGAAATTAGAAGAAGGTTGGTACGAAGTCGGCGTTCATATTGCCGATGTCTCCTTTTATCTAAAGCCCGGAACGGTTCTGGATATGGAGGCATTTAAACGTGCAACCTCTGTATATCTTGTAGATAGGACAGTTCCAATGTTGCCGGAGCGGCTATCTAACTTCTTATGCTCTCTCCGCCCACACGAAGATAAGCTAACTTATTCGGGGGTATTTGAGATAAATGAAAACGGAGAAATCCGGAAAGAATGGTTCGGGAGAACAGTTATCCACTCTGCTCACCGATTTACGTATGAGGGTGCGCAAGCGGTATTAGACGGAGCAGATACCGGTCCCTTTCAAGAAGAGCTTTTAACCTTAAATATAATCGCAAAAAATTTAAGGAAGACTCGAATGATGTCCGGAAGCGTGGACTTTGATACAGATGAAGTCCGATTTGAATTAGACGAAAATGATAAGCCGGTTAGGTTGTTTGTGAAAGAAAGAAAAGATGCCCATAAACTTATCGAAGACTTTATGCTGCTCGCCAATCGCAGGGTTGCCTCTTTTGTAGCTAAGATGTTTGACAATCCTCCACTTACATTTGTATATCGTATTCATGACCAACCGGACCCCGAAAATTTACTGAATCTTCAAACCTTTATCCTTCATTTTGGATACAAGATGAATATTACTCAGAGTAAAGACGCTTCCGAAGCCTTAGGAAGGCTAATGACAGCAGTAGAAGGCAAGCCAGAGCAAAATATCATAGAGCGTGTAGCAATTCGTTCCATGTCTAAGGCGGTCTATTCTGTTAAAAATATCGGGCATTTTGGATTAGGGTTTGAATTTTACTCTCACTTTACGAGTCCAATCCGAAGATACCCCGATGTGATGGTTCATCGCTTACTTACTCAATACATAGATAAACATTTTTCTACCAATCGTCAGCGATTAGAGGCAGAATGTGAACACTGTTCCCGAATGGAGAAAACGGCAGCAGAGGCAGAACGGGCTTCCATAAAGTTTAAACAAGTAGAGTTTATGACGGAACAAATTGGGAAGGAGTTTGAAGGGGTAATATCGGGGGTAAAAGAGAACGGATTTTATGTTGAGATGACGGACACACTTTGTGAAGGCATGGTTCCTATCTGGACTATTGATGAGTATTTCGATTATGACTCTGGCGCACTTACGCTTACAGGGAGACAAAGCCGCAGGGTATTCCGAATGGGAGACGAAGTTAAGGTTAGAGTAGTTCGTACTAATCTCCAAAAAAGAACTATTGATTTAGAATGGATTGGAGAAACTGTCGTGGAAAAATTACATAAAAACCCCAAAAAAAATAAGCACTCAAAATAGGGTGTTTTTAATAGGGAAATGCTAATCTTAGTAAGGCTTCCCTATTTTTTTTAATACAAAGAGGATTACTTTTCTTTTAGTATCTGCTCGCTAATTGTTTTCATATACTGAAAAGCGGCTTCGTACTCATTGGGAATAATTCCTTCGAGAATCGCTTCGCGTACAGCGGTTTTAATCTGCCCAATTAATACACCGGGTTTAAGATTAAAAGTTTGCATGATAATTTCACCGGTAATAGGCGGCTGCCAATTTCGGAGATTATCCCGTTCTTCTACTAGTCTGATTCTTGCTTCTAATTGGTCATAATTTGCCAAGTACTGGATTACTTTCTTTTGATTTCCAGAGGTTATATCGCAGCGACAAAACAAAAGTAGGTCATTGAGGTCTTCTCCCGCCTCTACCACAATCCGGCGAATTGCACTATCAGAGACCTCCGTATTTACAAGGGCAATCGGGCGTTGGTGTAAAGCCACCAATTTTTGAACATATTTCATTTTTTCGTTTAAAGGTAATTTCAAGCGATTGAATATACCCGGCACCATACGCCCGCCCTTGTCCTCATGTCCATGAAAAGTCCAACCCACCCCTTCTTCAAAACGTTTAGTAAGTGGCTTTGCGATGTCGTGCAGCAAAGCAACCCAGCGCAGCCAAAGATTATCAGATACCGCTGCCACGTTGTCCAATACTTTCAACGTATGATAAAAATTATCTTTGTGTGCAATTCCGTTATGGGAGGAAACTCCCTGCATTGCGGCAAGTTCCTGAAATATCAAGTGTAACAATCCTGATTGGAACATTGTCAAAAACGCTTGTGAAGGATATTTTGCCATGAGCATTTTATTTAGTTCTTCACTGATTCTCTCCCCGCTTATAATTTTTATTCGGTGTTTACACTCCGCAATTGCCCGAAAGGTATCAGCTTCAATCGTAAAACCAAAACGAGAGGCAAAACGAATGGCACGAAGCATACGAAGCGGGTCATCTTCAAAAGTTATATGTGGATTTTGGGGAGTCCGAATAATTTTATTATTTATGTCCTCTAATCCCCCAAAAGGGTCATAAAGTTTCCCCCAATCTTCTTGATTAAGAGAAATAGACATTGCATTTATCGTAAAATCCCTTCGTAATTGGTCTTCTTCTAAGGTACCATCTTCGACCTTAGGTTTGCGCGAATGTCGCTCATAATTTTCTTTTCTTGCTCCTACAAACTCAATACTATATTCTCCGGTTTTGACTAATGCTGTCCCAAATCCTTCATATACTGTTACCTCTTTGCTGCCCGTAGCCTTAGCCACTCTCTTTGCTAATAATATCCCCTTCCCTTCTGTTACAATATCAATATCTTTGCTTTGGACACCCATAATGGAATCCCTGACAAACCCTCCGATTACAAACACGCGTTGATTTAATTGCTCACCACACCCTCCTATTATTTTAAAAATAGGCACGTCTATTTTTTGGGATAAATCCATAATCTGATTTTTTACTTAAATAAAAGCATCTGCCCTTCGTGAACTAATTGTGTAGATAATATTTTCCGATTTGAGCATAATGTGGCGCAAAGGTAAGGAGTTTTATTCAGATACTCAAAGCCGCAATTCCTTTGAGTACTAGGTTTTCATCAAGAATATGAGGCGTGTGGATTTTTTTGCTTAAAAAAGCTGCGTCTCCTCCGGTAAGAAATACACTAATATTTTGTCCATGCTCTCTTATATACCGATTGATAATACCCTCGATTTCGGCTATTGTACCATTGATTACTCCAGAGATGATACTCTCGCTTGTACTATTACCGATTAGCAAAGTATGTTCAAAGGTCTCAATCAGGGGTAGGCGTGCCGTAAATTGGTGTAAAGCCATAAAGCGCATTCGGATTCCGGGAGATATTCCCCCTCCCAAATATTCTCTTTGGATATTCGCAAAATCATAGGTAATGGCGGTTCCTGCATCAACCACTAAAATCGGGGAATGATTAGGGGTAAGCATTGCTCCGACTACAGCAACTATTCTATCCGTACCCAACGTTTGAGGGGTAGCATAGCAGTTGGTTAGCGGGAACTCCGATTGAGAACTAATATTATGAAAAATAGGGGTGGTAGAAAAATATTTCCATATTTCCATTTCCTCATATTTTTTTTCTGGGGCAGTACTGATAAATCCTATCTTTAGTAATGCATCCTTTGGAAACTCTGCTAACGATTTAGCAAGGGTAGTGTCTAATTCTGCGGTGGGAAATACCCATATTTTTTGGGGCGGCTTGGCTTTCAAAATGTACTCACTTGTTCCAAAATAAGCCATTTTAGTTCGGGTATTTCCAATGTCAATCGCAAGAAAAACAAAAGGATTAATTGGTTCGATCATTCTGTATCTTCTGT
>CAUJFT010000235.1 GCA_963169475.1 Bacteroidota bacterium
CCGTGCTTCTGACAGAATACCAGAAAGGAAACTATGTAATCACAGCGGCGGATTGGAATCAATACCCTCCTGGCTACAAGGGGTTTGAGGGATTTGCCATAGACGATACTACGGCAGGTGCTTTTTCTGTTGAGAATTACCCTGAAAATGGCTGGCAATGGGCTTGGGATACATCTCTGCCGACTTGTAGAGATGTAGGGGTCGTATATAATCCTAAGACCACTTATAGAACTACCATAGACTATTTTTTGCTTTCGCCAAACCTCGAAAGTATTTATGTAAAGGTCTTACCTAATGAATTTGATTTTTCAGACCATCAGCCTGTCCTACTCAAAATAAAAATAAAGCCGTAATTTTGGGCTTTTATGGGGTAGAAATGGGGTTAAATTTATCTTTTTTTTTAAAAAACATACTTTACTATAAAATAAAGAACTATTTTAGCGGCGTTTTTGTAAAAGCCGAAAAAACAAGTTTGTTTTGCAGGGTTTTTATTTCTAATTGTACTATAAATTTTAATCATACAATGAAATCTCGGATTATCTCTGTTCTGTTTCTCCTTGGGTTTCTGTTTCCGGCAGTAACCGCATTTTCTCAAAAGCTAGTGTCAGATACGACCCTAAATTACAGAAGGTTCCGCACGGAGTCTTTGGAGCTTGGGTCCAAGGAAAAGTTAGAAGAAATTTGGGTTGTAACCTTTTGGGCAAGTTTTAACGGACGCTCTATGAATGCCATAGAGGATATCGTAAAGATGGGTTCCAAATACAAAAATAGACCCATTCGATTTGTTTATATTTCTGGTGATAGAAATAAAAAGGCATGGATAACAGCTATGTCTGACCGAAAAATGACAGGAGAGCATTTCGTAGTGAGCGATACGGCTGAATATAGGGATTTAAGGAATCGCTTTCAGCACAATTCCCTCCCTGCAATCTTCATCTATAATAGGGACAAAAAAGTAGTTCGCCAAAAGAATGTAGATGAGCTTGCTGCTACTTTGGAAGAAGATGCAAAAACCTTACCGAACCATGCTTATGGTTGGACTCCTCCTCCCCCAAAGGTAGTCCCTCCTCCTCCTCCCACAGAAGAAGAAGTGCTTAGAGGCTGGGTATATCACGTAGTAAAAAAAGGAGAAACGCTTTATTCTTTATCCAAGAGGTACAATATCAGCGTTACGGGACTTCAAACTATCAATTCACTGCCTACTACTTCTATTTATATCGGACAAAAGATAAAAATCCGCCCAGAGGTAGCAGTTAAGCAGTAACTCTTTTGGGTTTATTACGCTCTCAAACCATACAATATAAATTATAATATATAAATTAGTTTAAATTGAAAAGGATATTACATATTTTGTTTTTTGTGTTTTTATGTATATTTACCGCATCTGCTCAAAAGGGAATGAAATATACGCTTTTTGTAGTGCCTCAAAGCGTAACGATACGCAATGCAGATGATAGGGCTCTTCAAGAGTTAGATACAGATAAATTTAAATACGCGCAGCTTTGGGGAATTAGTGCTGGCGGGTATATTGGATATAATCCGAGTGAAAACTTTGGGCTTAGAACCGGATTGCTCTATTCCCATCAAGGGTACAAATACACGGCTAAAAGCACCTATTACGAAAGAAATCGTTTTGTAACCCGTTTAAACTACCTGAAATTACCTCTGATGATGGGGGTTTCCTCTAATTACTTAGACAATAAGGCGGTATTCTCCTTTTATGGTGGTTTTCAATTTGGGTGGCTACTTGGAGGACAAAGATATAATGATGTAACAGAGTATCAACCCGCTCCAGACCCTAATATTTCCAGAGACCCCTCTCTCCGCACTATTTACAGTAAGATGAACAACAGTTTAGTCGCCGAGACAGGATTAGATATAACCTTAACCGAAGATATAGCCCTTAATCTACGACTGAGAGGAGATTATAGCCTTGCAGATGCAGAGAATAAAAGTGCTACCTACCGTATTACTCAAAACGGGTCCACTAAGTACGTAAATTACTGGCCAGCTAATCGCTTAAAATCTCACAATATGACAGGTGGCTTACTGATAGGCATGACTTATAACATAGTCCCCGAAGTAAAATACCGTAAGCCTACTCCTGAAAAAATAAGAAAGGAAAAAGCTCCTAATTCTAAAAAAGAGGATAAAAAAGAGGATAAAAAAGAGAGCAAGAAAGAGGAAGGTAAGGCAGAAGCAAAATAATCCATAGAAATAAATTTCTCTGTAAACACAAACACCGGAAACGATACTAAGTCATTTCCGGTGTTTGTGTTTATGGTTTTACATAGCTTTGTGAGTTTAGTAATGTTGACAAAAATCAAAAGAAGTCTTAACCAGCCTTATTCTTACACATCATAAAATGACTGTATCCATCAATCAATTTTCATTCTAACAATATTTAACCCTCTACCACTGCGGGTATAATAAACAAAAAGTGCTTCATTATTGCTGACTTGGTGGCAAAACTGGGGATAAAACTCATTTCCAAAACGGTACTCTTTGAACAAAGGAATCCGAAGGGAGGTCTTTCCGTCCATTTCTACTAAATTGTAATAGACATTACTCCCTTGTTTACGAGCAGTATAGTCATAGAATATGTATGCTCCTTTTTCGCCTATCGCATGAAAATACGAGCAACGCTGGGGATTTAAGTCCACCTGATTTTTATCTACAATAGCGTGCCACTCTATTTTACCAGTAGGGTCAATAGATGTAAGTATGACTTCTTCAAAATGGTGTAGCGTTTGCTGCGCCCAATAGCCATATATATCACGGTATGTTTGATAGGTTTGGTAGTAACGTTCTGCCATTAAGAGTACTCCTCCGTCAGAACGAAGGACAATCCCGTTGTCATTAGGGTCATGGTGCATGGAAAAATTGGCAAGCTCCTTCCCTCTTTCGATTTGCCCTTTGGAGAGAAAATTGGCTTTAAATTCGTCAGAAAACTCCTGAGAAGCCTCTGTGAGAATCGCTCCTACATTAGATATTTTCAGGTAAAGCGTGCCAATGATTCGGGAAGAATTTAGGTTAGAATAAAACCCCGCGAGATAGACATTTTCATCTTTATCTAAACGAAAAGCAAGGTCTGTAATTATCTTACTCCCAAAGTCTATTTTTAACTCTTGTAAATCGCTTGTTTTTCTATCATACCGAAACATTAGATAGCGGTAGTTATCCGAAACGGTATTTTTACCCGCAGGAAAATACTGCCCCAATGCAAATATATTTCCGTCGTTACTTACCCTCAAATCCACAAGCGAAAATTTATCATCAGGATACTTAAAACTAATCTCTCCGTCCTCCTCTCTTTCTCCGGATTCATCAAAAAGATAGTATTTTACTTGGTCTGCCTCTTTTCTAAGCTTCAAATCCTTAAAACAAAGTAGCTTTTTTTTATTGGGAGAAAGAATATAGCTCAAATCCACTTTTTGCTCTACTTGATTGGGATAGACGGTAAGGATTTGGGCTTCGGTAATAGGATTCCCGTTAAGGTCATAGACAGAATAGTATGTTTTAACGACTTTTTCTTTTGGGAAAAATTCGGAAATAAATACCATAATATTATCTCCGACCACCGTCAATAAATCCAGATGTTTCCTTCCATTTTGCTCAAATACCCTTTTTAACCATTGCCGTTTGAGGTTTTGGTCATACTTTATCAATCCGTACTCCCGCGTAGATACATTGGTTAGGGGTCCCAAAGTAACTAAGCCTTTATCAGTGGGGCAGTATTCGTAAAATTCTGGCTTAGGGTCTCTACTCCCAAGTTCAAGTCTTGCAATCTCTTGCTGCGCCAGGAGCTGCCCAGTACAGAGAATAACCATGATTAACCAATTTATGTATCTCATAACCAATAAGTTAGTTGCATTTTCAAGATAAAAAATTATTTTCTAAGGATAATAAACAAAGAACGATAAATACGAAATGCTCCGTAAAGCAAGAGGATAAAGGTGAAAATTTTTTTCAATTGAGGGCTTAGTCCTACAAATAGGGAATTATCAGGGTACATCAATGCTCCAAGTCCTATAAATAAAAAAACAGCACCCATCAGTACTCCAAGATACGCAAAAGCTTTGTTTCCGTCAGCCATAATGTAAATTTATTGAAAATCCGTGTAAATAGATTGTTTATTTAAGCCACAAATTAACGATTTTTTCTTATCTTAGAAAAATGAACAATCTTTTCCTCTTACGGGTTTGTAGGATATATTTGAATCAAGTTACACCAAGATTATCCGGGTTTAGGAGAGACGGCTGCAATTCATGCTATTTTTCTCAAACTCATTTGTAATTAAAATCAGTAATTAGTACATGCCCAGACACCGCATTAATGCAATCATTGCCCTGATGGTTATCGTAACACCAGTAGTTGCCTTTTTATTACTCCGGTTAGGAGGTAGCCCTAAGTTTAAGTCGGTTTTAAAAGTATATGATATTTCATCAAGCGGAGATACAATTATTCGCAGGCTACCTGATTCGCTTCGGTTTACTGATGCCTTTGGAAAGCCCTTTACCCGTGAAGATATGAAAGAAACAATTTGGTTAATACACTTTTTTAACCCCGAAACTCAAGACTCCCTGACTCGACTAAAAGATATGGTTGCATTTGGAAATCTGGAAAAGGAGTTTTATCACAACACTTATGATGCTCCTTTTATCCGTATGCTTGCGGTCTCTACTGTCCCTGTATCTCCTGAAAGCCTTCACAATTTTTATCAAAAAAATTCCGAAATTAAACCCCAAAAATGGGTGTTAGTGAGTGGCGACAAAGAAACGGTATGGAGGGTAGGAAAAACGCAATTTAAGTTGCCTGATTTTAATGACAAAGATACTACTGCCAAGGGATTTGCCGTAACGCAAGCAGTTTTGGTAGATAAAGACGGAGAGGTAAGGGGGTATTATGATAAATATGACCACACCAATAAAGGCTACTACGATGCAACAGAATTGGGTATTGGGGGAATGAGAACGCTTGTAGAGGATATCAGAGCGTTAGTTACTACTGAATATACGTCTAAAACAAAAAAATAGCATGGTTTTATCTACAATGCTTTTTGATTTTTTCGTAAGCCATTGCATCGCCTAATTGTCCGGCCTTACTCCAATCAAGGCAGGCTCCGTTTGTATCTCCTGCTTGATATTTAATGGTGGCACGGATATTATAGCCTACCGGGCTTCGCGGCTGTTTTTTGATAATCAAGTCCACGTCTTGAACCGCTCCGGCAAAGTCTCTAAACGCAAGTTTGGCTTCTGCTCTTTCATAGACAAAATCCATATTAGAAGGGTCAAGTCGCATAGCAATAGATATATCTTCTACTGCTCCCCTAAAATCTGAAAGCCCCATCTTGGCTTTTGCGCGCTGATGATAGCAAAAAGGGTCTTTAGGACGTGCATTCAAGGTGATATTGAAATCATTCATCGCACCAAAAAAATCATCTAACCCTAATTTTGAGGAACCCCGATTCAGGTAAGCGTCCGGGTTGTTGGGCTGCAAGTCTAAGGCGCTTGTATAATCTTGTATAGCTTCGGGATATTTTTCTAATTGCTGATAAGCAAATCCTCTATTAAAATAGGCGGCATCTGATTGGGCATTAAATTTCAATACATTAGAGAAATCTTTAATCGCTCCGGCATAATCTTTTTTACTAAGTTTCTTTATCCCTCTCTTGAAAAAAGTTTTTTCGTCGGACTGCTGCCCAAAGACGGAAAGGACGAATAAGAACCCTACTATAAAAACAAAAATATGTTTCATGTACTCTTTTTTACTTTACGGCACAAAGTTAAGTGCATAGCAACAGAAAAAAAACAAATTGCTGATTTTAATCGTATTTCTACTTCAAACCGGACTTGTTTTTGACAAAAGTCCCGAATCATTGATGGATTATGTCCTACTGCTTTTTTATCTCAAACGAAATATAAGAATAAGTTGCTGCATTTTCAAAACAAAACGTACAGATTTAACGTAATTGTTCCAACTTTATTGGTGAGTAATCGTTTTGTACAAACTGCTTACAAAGATTTTTTTAATTATGCTTGATGAAGACCGAACCATATCTTGTGAATATAAATGACCCTCTGTTTTCGCGCCCCCCGCTCGTAATGGCAGGACCTTGTAGCGCAGAGTCTGAAATACAAATCATGGAAGTTGCCGAATCCCTGAGCAAAATAGGGATAGACTATCTCCGTGCAGGGATTTGGAAACCCAGGACTCATCCGGGCAATTTTGAAGGTATCGGTGTCGAAGGATTAAAATGGCTACAATCTGCCCAAAAACAATTTGGGATAAAGGTCGCCACAGAAGTAGCAACCGCAAAGCACGTGGAGGAAGCACTCCATCATGGGATAGATTTACTCTGGATAGGCGCGCGCACTACAGTAAATCCCTTCGCCGTCCAAGAAATAGCAGAGGCACTTAGCGGGGTTAGTATCCCTATTATGGTAAAAAATCCGGTTAATCCGGATATTGGACTTTGGGTAGGAGCCGTCAAAAGATTGCAAAACATAGGAATAAAAACAATCATTGCCTGCCATAGAGGGTTTAATGTATATCAAAAAACATTATTACGAAATGCCCCTTTGTGGGAAATACCCATAGAGTTTAAGCGACTTATGCCTGATATTCCCTTGATTTGTGACCCAAGTCATATCTGCGGAAATCGGGATTCTTTGTTTCAAATCTCACAAAAAGCAATGGATTTAGGATATGAGGGCTTGATTTTAGAAGTACACCCTAATCCAGACCTTGCATGGAGTGATGCCGCCCAGCAAATTACTCCTCAAAATTTTCTTGAATTATTGTTGTGTCTGAAAACGCGCAAACCTTCTTCTGATGACCGATATTACAATAGTAGAATTCAATTTCTGCGAGAAGAAATTAATGAAATAGACACACGGCTAATGGAACTTGTGGCGGCACGTGTGGAGGCGGCGCGAAAAATAGGGTTATTAAAAAAAGAAAACGGCGTGGCTTTTTACCAACACAACCGCTGGTCGGAGGTATTGGAACACTGCAAGGAGTCCGCCGCCAAGCTAAACCTGAATGAACATTTTGCGGTTGAGCTTTTTAATTTACTTCATCTTGCGGCTTTGGATATTCAGGGCGAATAAATCCTCTACCCTCACTATACTCTGAAAGCGTTTTATAGGCTTTAAGGTATTTATTTAAACGGATAACGTCTCTTTTGCCAATAAAATTTAGCCGCTTGATGTCCATATTATCTTCAAGGTCATTCATCTTTACCCGTATCGCTATTGGATTAGTAATTACCCTTCCAAGATAGTCTTCATAACTTTCGTTTGTTTGGTGGGTAAGCAATTCTATGACTGTAATCACTAACGGAGCAAACCCCTCTTTCTGAATCTGCTCCAAAGTCCACTCACTATCCTCAATCACATCGTGTAAAACGCCACATATTTTTTCAATTTCGCTTTTTCCCCTCTCCATTACCCTAAAAGCATGTGTGATGTAGGGGTAACCGTTCTTGTCATACTGGTTTTTGTGGGCTTCTACCGCAATCTGAATCGCTCTTTCAAGGCTCATAATGTGATTTTTACGTGTGATGAATTTATGGTATCCTTTCTTGTTTATTTAACCATATTCTAAGGAGATAGGTTTGCCTTCTTCAAAATGAATAGAGGGAAGCCGTTGTTTACAAAGTAGTCTTTGGGGGGGGCTACCAGATTTGTGAAAACGCAATGGGCTTGTAATTTATACCCTTAAGAAGAATAGGGTAACCTCGCTAAAACAGGTGTCTTTATTCTGCTACAAACCAAAGAGTAAGAGCCTTGTGCGTTTGTTTTAGCCGTATTATATGCTTGGTGGCACTATTCCTCCCTACCCTTATTGACATGTTTCGCTGATAGGAACAAGCTATATGCGATATTTCACTTCGCTCAACATGACAGGCACGAATCGGCTTCTGTCTTCCCTATAATTCTTAATACGTTTGCTCTGTACGAAAACCGGTATTTATATTCCAATTAAAAGAAATTTGCTATCTTTGCAGAAAATAAAGCCTAATATGAATTTTATAAACCCCCAAACTGATTACGAACAAATCGTTGGTAAGCTAAACTCGGACAGCCTTCCGTTATGGGGAATAATGTCCGCGCAGCACATGCTAGAGCATCTCTTATTAGTAATCAATATCGGTATCGGAAAATTCCAAGTAGAAGTAGTTACTCCGGAGGACAAACTTCCGCGTACTAAGGCATTTTTGATGAGTGATAAACCCATGCCGCGCGAGTTTAAAGCACCCTATATTCCGGAGAATGACACGATGCCGCTACATTATCCCAATTTTGAAACGGCAAAACAAAAACTAAAAGCAGGATTAGAGACCTTTTACGCCTTATACGCCCAAAACCCAGATGCGGTATTTCCCCACCCCGTGTTTGGGGTCTGTAATGCCCAAGAGTGGGAGATGATTCAACGGAAGCATTTTACCCATCATTTTGCTCAATTTGGACTTCTTTAATGAAATACTCCGCAAGGACATATAGCCACCGCGAAATAGACAAGGAGAAATGGGATAATTTTACGAAAAACTCCCCCCAATCCTCTTTGTTTGTTCAATCAGAATACCTCTCTATTGTAGGCTCTGATTGGCAAGCGGTGATTGTCTCTGATGAGAAAGCATGGCAGGCGGTGATGCCCTTTGTTATACACACAAAAAGAGGATACCGTTTCTGTATTCAGCCGGTATTGTCTCAATATTGGGGGATTCTCCACAAGCCGGTTTATACCCTGAATACATACGAGAAATATAGCTTTATCCGCTCGGTTACGGAGGCTATTGTGGAGGCTTTGCCGGTTGTGGATTATCATCAGTATTATTTTTCTCCGGAATGGGACTATGCTCTTCCTTTTTATTGGAAAGGATTCTCTATTTATTTAAGATATTCCTATCATTTGGCTCTTGACACGAATACAGAGACCTTGTGGAGAAATCTTGCGTCTCCTCTACAACGCCAAATCCGTAAGGCTCAAAAAAATGGGTTAGTAGCAGAAGCCTCCGAAGAGATACAAACCCTAATAAGGCTTTTTAACCTGAATGTATCGGCCGGAAAGGATATAATCGGGACACAAGATAAAATAGGCGTTTTAAAGAAATTAGAACAAATTGCTAAAATGTTGCTCCAATCGGGGAAAGGACGGCTTTATCTAGTAAGGAATGAGGAACATAAGGTGCTTTCGGCGGGCCTTTTTGCGTTCTTTCAGAAAAAATGTATCTACTTGGCAGGAGCGTTCCTACCAGACTATGGAGATTCTGGGGCGATGTCTCTAATGATGTGGACGGCGGTGGATAATGCCGGTAAAGAGGGGTACACTTTATTAGATTTTGAAGGCTCTATGATAGCAGGAGTAGAGGCTTTTTTTCGGAAATTTGGAGGGTTTCCCGTTTCTTATCCCGAAATTGTTAAAAATAATTTACCTTTTTATATTAAATGGATTATCAAGTTGAAATCTTAAGTAGAAAAGATTCTTATGTTTCTCAAATTATGAACGAATTGAGAGATAAGGAGATTCAAAAAGACAGAAGGCGTTTTCGTGCTAATCTGGAAAAATTAGGAAATATTCTGGCATACGAAATTAGCAAATCCTTTAAGTATGAGAATATCACGATAAATACATCTTTGGGAATTGCACAAGGCAAATCATTAACCCGTCAGCCTGTAATCGTTTCTATCCTACGTGCAGGATTACCCTTACATAACGGGTTTCTTAATATGTTAGACCTTGCAGATAATGGCTTCATATCGGCCTATCGTCATCATACACGTGGCAATGAGTTTGTCATTAAATTAGAATATCTTGCCGCACCTGACCTCACAGATAGAGATGTGATACTAATTGACCCGATGATAGCCACAGGAAAAAGCATAATATTGAGCTACAATGCCCTCCGAGAAATAGGAGTACCAAGAAATATCTATATCGCTGGAGTAATTGCAAGCGATGAAGGGATTGAAAGCCTGCAAAGACAAATTCCAGAAGCCCGAATCTTTGTAGCGGAAGTGGATATGGAACTGACGGCTAAAGCCTATATTGTACCCGGACTTGGAGATGCTGGAGACCTTTCCTTTGGTCCCAAATAAAGAGATTACACAATGGGCAGTTATAGAGAAATGCTATACATTATAAATAGTATATTTTGGGCTGGGGTTTTTAGTTTAGAACATTGGTATAAGTACCTTATTGTTACTTTGACTTGTACGGTAAAGTACTTTGCGGGGGTTTTATATGCCGGTATAGAAGGATTAAATTTTTGGGAAATCTGGGCTTTTGGTACGCTTGGTGGAATCATAGGGATAGTAGTATTTAGCTATACGGGGTCTAAAATCCGCCACTTTTACCACGAAAGGCGCAAAAAGAAAAGAGAATCCATCAACTATAGACGTGCAAAAAAATGGTACCTTTTCTGGAAAAAATATGGAATATGGGGAATGGCACTGATTAGCCCGTTTATCTCTCCAATGGTTAGCGTATTTGTGTCATTGGCATTTAGCGAGTCTCCTGCAAGAATTATCCGCGTGATGGGTTCTGCCATTCTTTTATGGTCACTGGTTTTGGCTTTACTCATGCAGATTCGATAAAAAGTAAGAGAAGCAACTGTTGCCAAAGATAAAAATCATAAAAAAAACCAAGATTTTGTCTTTTTTATAAATAAAGTTTGTCTAAAAGAATATTTTGTTTCAATTTTACACGCAATTTCGGAATGCTGTACTTTGTACGCATCGAAAGTACCTAAATTTGATTTTCAGTAACTATAGTATTCAGTAAAAATATGACGTTTGACTCCGCTTTTCAAATAGTATTTTTTTGGTTTTTTGCCATTCTTGGTATCGCCGGAGGAATCGGGCTTATCACTCAGAAAAACCCTGTAATGGCTGCGCTTTCCTTGATTCTTAATTTTTTTAGTATTGCTGGATTGTACCTTTCGCTTCAAGCAGAGTTTATTGCAGTGATTCAGGTTTTAGTATATGCAGGAGCAATCATGGTATTATTCCTCTTCGTAATCATGCTTCTAAAACTCCAAAATGAGCAGAATCAGCAATTTGATGTAATGAAAGGACTTGCTTTCTTGTTGGGATTGGCTTTTCTGGGGGAGCTACTTCTAGTAATGAATAGCTTTATGGGCAAAAGCGTGACGGGTGGGTTCGCGATGGGTAAAGTAGAGCCTATTGGAATGCAGATGATGACAAATTACTTGTTCCCGTTTGAGATGATTTCGGTTGTCCTGCTCGCCGCACTTATTGGTGCCATTGTGATTGCTAAAAAACATACTTATTAATATTTATAAATTATTCAATATCAATAAAACTGAAAGATAAATATGGAACCGAATGCTTTCATGTATCTGACCGTTTCTGCCTTTATGTTTGTGATTGGGGTGGTGGGAGTACTAACTCGCAGAAACGGGATTGTGGTATTTATGTGTGTGGAATTGATGCTCAATGCGGTAAATCTTTCGCTCATTACTTTTTCCAAAATGCACGCAGTAGCCGCTGCGGCTGGAGGGACTGCTGCTGATGTGAACCCGGCTGCCGGCTCTATGATGGTATTTTTTGTGATGTGTGTTGCGGCGGCTGAGGCGGTCGTGGGTCTTGCTATTGTAATAGCAATTTTTCGGAATAAGCTTCACATTGATATTAATGACGTTAACATTCTTAAATGGTAATTATTACCCCAAAATAGACACAACGAATATATTATGAATAATACCATACTTTCATTAATCGTGTTACTTCCGCTTGCAGGGGCAACCCTCATCGGTCTTACAGGATTTCTTAATAAGCAATTCCGCCACATGGAAAAGCTTATCGGTATAATTGCTACTGCGGCGGTTGCAGTCCCTTTCTTTATTATCCTCTCCGCTTTTCTGCACTTTTCGTCTGGCCATGACGGGCATCACGATGCCATTAAGTTTTCTATTATCCCATGGATTGAAAGTGCAGGACTTAAAATTGGGTTTTCTTACCACCTTGACCAACTTTCCCTCCTCATGGGAATGATAGTAACCGGAATAGGCTCTCTGATTCATATATACTCTATTGGCTATATGCATCATGACAAAGGCTTCTACAAGTTTTTTCTATACCTAAATCTCTTTATCTTCTCCATGCTTAACCTGATATTGGGAGATAATCTCGCCGTGCTTTTCCTTGGTTGGGAGGGAGTGGGGGTTTGCTCTTACTTGCTTATCGGTTTCTGGTACGAAGATATGGAGAAAGCCAAAGCAGCACAAAAGGCGTTTGTGGCAAATCGTATCGGAGATTTTGCGATGATTGGGGCAATGTTCATGATTTTTGGTCAAGTCCAATCTCTGTCTTTTGCAGACATCAACGCAAGTGCGGGTAGTTTCGGCGATTCAGCTTTCTGGATTACTTTACTCTTATTCATTGCTGCTACGGGTAAATCCGCTCAGATTCCTCTTTATGTATGGCTACCGGACGCTATGGCAGGTCCTACTCCTGTATCGGCACTTATACATGCGGCAACGATGGTAACCTCCGGTATATATCTGATAGCACGTATGCACCCTATTTTTAGCGTGCCTGCTGCTGAACCGGTACTTATGGTGATTGCTTGTGTAGCTGCACTGACTGCTATTGTAGCGGCATTGATTGCCGTAGCTCAAAATGACATCAAAAAGGTCTTGGCTTATTCTACGGTTTCTCAACTTGGATTTATGTTTATGGCATTAGGGGCGGGGGCTTATACTACTGCTATCTTCCATGTAATGACCCATGCTTTCTTCAAAGCCTGTTTATTCCTTGGCTCGGGTTCTGTGATTCATGCGATGGACCACATGCACACCGTGAAAGACCCGCAGGATATCCGCACTATGGGCGGCTTGCAAAAATATATGCCCCACACCTCCAAAACATTCTGGATTTCTACGTTGGCAATTGCAGGGTGTTTCCCGCTTTCAGGGTTCTTCTCCAAAGACGAAATTCTTGCTAATACATTCTTTTCCGGCTTTGACCACGGCTCTATCTATTTTGCGGTATGGTTTGTAGGAACAATTACTGCTGTCTTGACCGCTTTCTATATGACCCGCGTAACGTATCTTACTTTCAATGGAAAGGAAAGATTCCCTCACACTTCTCACCCACATGAAAGTTCTCCTTTTATGACTATCCCTTTGTGGATTCTGGGTATCCTTGCAGCAGTAGGCGGGTTCTTAGGACTCAATCAAGCAATGTTTGGGCATGATAGTCATATCCTCAATCACACTTGGTTTCACGGATTAATCAATAATCGTGACCTTGAGCATACTATGCACGAACACATTTCCTTAGAATGGGGGTTAATTATCTTAGCCTTTATTATTTCCTACGGAATGGTCTATTTTACCTATAATTTCTATAAAAAATATGATATAGAAGGGGAAATAAAAGTGAAAAAGTTATTTGGAAAAATGTATCGTCCTATGGAAAACAAGTTCTATGTGGACGAATTTTACGAAAAAACTATTCTGAAGCCTTTCGTATGGGCAGGAGAAAATATCGTAGTATGGTTCGATAAAAATATCATTGACGGCATTGTAAACGGCTCTGCAAGCGTAACGGCTGCAATAGGAGACGTTATTCGTAGAATGCAGACTGGCTACGTAACTCACTACGCCCTCGTTATCTCTATTGGAGTAGTTATTCTTCTCGGATACCTGCTCTTAGGATAAGTCCTAAAAGATAGTTTTGTTTGTTTTCATATAGTAACAACAGCATCGCCTGCGAGAGGGGGTGCTGTTGTTTGGCTTTATAGGGTTCTTAATGCTAAAATAACGGGAGTTCGGGATAATATTAGGCTATAAAATTCGATAAAACATTGAAGATAAGGTTCATGGAGAAAAAAAGGTTATGGTAAAAAAACATAATATTTTGTACTCTACCCATGGTAGTAAAAAATGGTAAAAAAACAGAAATATAAAATTATTTATGTAGAAGCTGAAAGAAGCAGTTTATCTATTTCTACCAAAATAAGGGAGTCTATCAAAGTATTAAATATTGGGTAATAAGTGTTTTACTACGCAATAGTAAGATAATAGATTAAAAGTTAGCCACGAAATAGCACTCAATACGCAGATAAAGAAAGCGGAAAAATGCTACAAACCTGTTACCCAAAAGAAGCAGTATGAGTCGGTTCAAATAGACGAGTTTTGGGGCCTATGTTGGGAACAAGAAGAAAAGGAGTCATGACGCGGGAATTGCTATTATGTTTAAACAAGGTAATTATCTCTATCATATTTTTTAGACCGGAGCCTAAAATATTACTCCCTGTTTCACGCTGTACCTCTCACGGGGTTTGATTCCCTTCTGTGGCAACTTTTTATCTAATTTAACGGTTATCCGTTTTACGCTAAGTTAAAGATTTGGTTTATAAAAAACACAAAATCTTCTCACATTTAATCCGGGTACAAAACATCACTATTTACGAAATATATGGCAAAAAAAATAGCCCTCACGATATTTATATTTGGACTTTTTATTACCGCCTTTGGGCAAAAAAAAGAAAAATACTGGATATTTTTTTCTAAAAAAGATACGAATAATATTTCTCCTGCCTTATCAGAAGATGCCTTGAAAAGTCGTTTATGGCAAAATATTGCGATTGATGAAAAAGATTACCCCGTAAATTTACAATACCTT
>CAUJFT010000236.1 GCA_963169475.1 Bacteroidota bacterium
TGCCAAGTGTGATGTTTCATTTATTATCGTAAAAACGTTAGGTAGCATAAAAGAGTACTTGTTTTTAAAATTACAAGTAGAGAATAATAATAAACTTAGGCACTAAGTATTGGTTTGAAATTAGTTTATGATATTATTTTCAGTTAAAAAACTGATAAGCAATTGTTTGTATATACTAAGAATTTATCATTAAAAACTAAGAACTAATCACGACTTAAGTACCTATTTTCAGGGTAAATGAAAAAGTAGTTCCTTTTGCCAGCACGCTTTCTACAAAGATAGATTCTCCATGAGCTTCTATAAAATGTTTACAGATGGCAAGCCCAAGCCCCGTCCCGCCCTTTTCGCGGGAACGGCTTTTGTCCACTCTATAAAACCTCCGGAACAATTGTTCTAAATGCTCTTTTTCAATACCCCGGCCTTCATCAGAGATAGATACTTGTAGTTTTTGGGACGAAATTTTTCGCGATATGATGCTAATTTTCCCGTGAGGATTTCCGTATTTAATGGCATTATCCAAGAGATTCGCAACAACTTGGTAGATTCTCTCGCGGTCTGCCACGATAATCGTATCTTCATTATCTCCAATATCCATTGCAAACGCTATGTTTCGACCTTTCTTAGTGAGTTTATGCTCAAGACTTTCGGCTACTTCCTCTAATAAGTCAATAATATGAAACCTCCGCATTTTCATTTCGATTTCGCCCGCTTCGATTTGAGAAATGATGAGCAAGTCATTGACTAAATTAGAAAGCCGGTCCGCGCTTTTCATCGCCTTATTCAGGAATTTATCCCGAACCCCCAAATCGTCCACTGCCCCATCTATTAAGGTATGAATAAAGCCCTGAACAGCAAAAATAGGCGTTCGCAGTTCGTGTGAAACATCGGCAAGAAATTCTCTCCGATAAATCTCCATATTTTTAAGATGGGTAATTTCCTCTTTTTGTAACTGCTCCGTTTTTTTTTGTTCCCTCTCTACAAACCATTCAATACAAAGAAAGAGACTAAGAAAGGTTACAATAAAAAAAATGCAAAACTGAATCAGGACAGTAATCATATCCTTATACCACAAATACTCTAACAATATGAATGTAAATAGAAGTAGCCCAGAAAGTAGCATTGAGATACCAAAGCCACTAGAAATATTTTCGGACCTCCCGTCCCTTACTATTCGGTCAAATAAACTCATTCTCTCCAAAATAATGATTCGATAATATGATACATTGAAAAGGCAAATTTGTCAAGTTTGGATTTTCCCACACCAAACAAACCGCTCTTTTGCAATACTACACAAAATATTCGAGATAAGCAAATGCCCTGTGAAACTTCCGCGCGTAAGTACAAGAGAAACCAAAAAATCTCATAAACCCAAACCTCTTTGAGAGGATTACATCGGATTTTCCTCACTTTTTTGCGAAAAAATCGTTATCTTTCAAAGACAATAATTATAACAAATGAGACTAAAATACAATGTTTTTCTATTCGTTTTTTTGGGAGTAGTTGGGCTTTCCCTTTTGGGGCAAAAGCCTCAAGCCCTAAATATGAAATTGCTTTCGCATTGGGATAGCCCCCTAGTTACAGTGGACACTGTCCATAGTTTTGGGTCAAGGTACAATGAAATTTGGGGGTGGATAAATCCGAAAGATAGTAGAGAATATGCCATTATTGGTTCGCATATCGGGACACATATTGTAGATATTACAGATAATTCTCAAGTATATGAAGCCGGTTTTGTACGCGGACGTTCTGACTTTGTAGTGAATCGGGACTTTAAAACTTATGGAAAATATCTCTACGCCTTTGCTGACCAAGATGTAGGCTCTATTCAGGTGATAGATTTATCTTATCTACCCGATAGTGTACACGTAGTCTATGATGATTTTTTATATTCGGATTATGATAAAAAAGACACCCTTTTTGATAAGGCTCACACTTTATTTATTGAAAATGGAAAAATGTACATTGCTTCTCCCAAACATTTTGCCGATGCCCCTGTATATGGATTTGCTGTGGTGGATATTAGCAATCCGGAGTTTCCAATAGTACGCAAGCCCTATGACCAACTTCAATTTGGCAGAGTACATGCGATGTATATTCGAAATGATACAGCCTATCTAAATGCAGGGGGGCGCGGCGTTTACATTGTAGATTTTAAGGACATTGACAATCCGGTAACCTTAAACCAATACCAAAACTATCCTTATGCCGGCTATAATCATACAGGGTGGATGTCAGATACGGGAAAAATTTACATTATGGCAGATGAAACTTGGGGGACTCCCGTTAAGGTGCTAAACATGAAAGACCCGTCAAATCCGGAATTATTAAGCTACCTCAATCCTTATATGCAATATGATTCTAATGCTGTTCCTCATAATCAGTTTTTTGTCGGACAATATGCCATTAACTCCTACTATTATGATGGAGTACAGATTTTTGACCTTTCTGACCCGAAGAATCCGACACTTGCCGGTTATTTTGATACATATTTAGGCGAAAATAACCGGAGCTTTAAAGGAAATTGGGGAGTATATCCTTTTTTACCTAGTCGAAAAATATTGCTTTCGGATATGCAAACAGGGTTATATGTAGTGGAATTTGAGCCATTTTCTATCCCTAAGTATGGAGATGATTTTACAATTTATCCCAATCCAGCCCACTCCGTTTTAAATATTAAAGCTAAAAATAAACTCCTAAAACCTATATTTAAGCTATACGACCAAACCGGAAAGTTAGTTTTTGCACAAGCATTGGAAGCGGGAAATATTTTTAATTGGATTCTACCCACTCTCGCAAAAAATCTATATTTTATTGAAATAATAGATAATGACCAAAGAGTATTTTCCCAAAAAATCATGGTTGATTAACCCAAGCGGCTAATAAGTAGGAAATATACCGCCTATTTACCCATAAATACCCTTACGATTGATGGTTTTATATAAAAATCAGAGGACGCGATTAAGTGTGGGAAAAAGCACTTTGTTTTTGGCATTTATGGAAGTTTATGTAAAAATAGGAAGCGATTCCTATTTTTGGAACAATAATTGTATTATGGAATTTTATAAAAACATTATTTTTATTTTATATAAAGTTACATACAATCTTATTATTTCCTTTTTAATAAAATGATGCCATTCAGAATTTTTATCGTAGAAGATGATCCTTGGTATGGAGAATTGCTTTCCTACCACCTTTCCCTTAATCCTGATTATGAGGTTACAAGATTTTCTTCTGGAAAGGATTTTTTATCTCAACTTTACAAAAAGCCTCATGCTGTAACATTAGACTATACGCTTGGAGACTTTAATGGGAGAGAGCTTCTCAAAAAAATAAAACAAACCACCCATGAGACCCAAGTCGTAATTATCTCTGGTCAGGAAGATATTCATACAGCGGTAGAACTTCTCAAAGAGGGGGCATACGATTATATTGTGAAAAATGAAGATACCAATAACCGACTTTGGAATACTATTCTCAAAATCAAGGAAAATCATTCTCTGAGAGGAGAAATCGAGTCATTAAGGGAAGAAATAGGGCAAAAATATGATTTTCGCAATTCCATGATTGGGAGCAGCCCTTCCATGGAGAAAGTATTTAGGTTAATAGAAAAAGCAGTAAAAACAAACATTAATATTTCCATTACTGGCGAAACAGGAACGGGTAAAGAGTTAGTAGCCAAATCTATTCATTATCATTCGGAGAAAAAAAAGAAGCCTTTTGTTGCGGTAAATATGGCAGCAATACCCAGAGAGTTAATCGAAAGTGAGTTGTTTGGATATGAAAAGGGAGCATTTACAGGGGCAAACGCCCGCAAAATCGGGAAATTTGAAGAAGCCTCTGGAGGCACTATTTTTCTAGATGAAATAGGAGAACTTGAACTTTCTCTCCAATCCAAAATCCTAAGAGTACTTCAAGAAAGAGAGGTAACCCGTATCGGAGGGAGTGGTTCGGTAAAAATTGAGGTGAGAATCATTGTAGCTACCCATAAAAACCTCATAGAGGAAGTAAAAAAAGGGAATTTTAGGGAGGATTTATTTTACCGCTTATTAGGCTTGCCTATTGAAATTCCCCCTTTGAGAGAGAGAGGAAACGATATCCTTTTGCTCGCTAAGTTCTTTTTAGATGAGTTTTGTAAAGAAAACAAACTCCCACGGATTCAACTTACCGCCTCCGCCAAAGAGAAACTGATGAAATATCCTTACCCGGGCAATGTGCGAGAAATAAAAGCGATAATAGAACTTGCCGCTGTAATGTCCGATGAGAATTTTATTCATGCCGAAGATATTAATTTTAACTCTACTCACGATATGAGCCTCTTCCCTATGGAGGAAGTTACGCTTCGGGAGTATGAGCGTAGGATTATTCAGCATTATTTAGAAAAATACGACCACAATGTGCTATTGGTAGCCCAAAAATTAGACATTGGCAAATCTACCATTTATAGAATGATTCAGAGTGGAGACCTCATGCTGACTTAGCCATAAAAACCAATGGTTGCTTTTATGGCTTTTGCCCACAAACGACCTCAATCAGCTTATCCGAATCAAGGTAAAGATTAGCCAATTCCATAACCCGTTCAGAATCCAACGACTTAGATCGCTGAAAATGTTCGTCTAATTCCTCAAATGAGAAGCCATTATTGATAGCATAACGAAGTATGCTATTCATCTGAAAAGGAGTTTCCCTTTCACTAATACTACTCCCTTCTTTATATCTTTTTACCAGAGAAAGCTCATTTCGTTTTACCGGCTCTTTTTGTAGCAGCCTGATTTCGGCTTTGATAGTTTCTATCGTATCCTCTACGTATTCATTTCCCACATCACACTGCACCACAAAACTCCCTGAATATAAAGAAGCACTCCAACCGGAATATACCCCATAAGTATAGCCTTTTTGTTCTCGAATCGTGTGCATTAATCGTGATCCAAAATACCCCCCAAGAATGGTATTAACAAATGCCATCTCTACCGTATCCGGGTGATGAAGCGGCAAACCTATATGCCCTAGTCGGATTGTGGATTGCACCCCCTCTAACGCTACATGATACCTTCCCTGCTCTGCTGATTTGATGGGTTGTTTACTTTTAGACTCGGGTAGTGTCTTAGTTTCTCTCCTCTTCTGCCCGAAGTTTTCGTTAAGCAGCCGCATCATCTCGGTAGTATCAAAACTGCCACAAACGGTGAAATACATATTTCCAGAGAAAAAATAATCCTCATAAAAAGTAACCATATCCTCCCGTTCTAATTGATGAAGTTCTTCTATATCTAATATCGAACTATAAGGGTGATTTGCACCATATAGCTTTTGAGAAAAGGTTTTGGCAGCAAGGAAGGAGGACTTTTTTCGGCTTACCTCTAACTTTTGAATCGTTCTTGTTTTCATCTTGTTAAACTCTTCCTCCGGAAAAGTAGCCTCTTCGATTACCTCACGCATTAAGGGTAACACTTTAGAAACAAGATGACTTAGCGTAGTCAAGTTGATAGATATCGTTTCTTTCCCTGCATCATATTCTAACCATGAGCCCAAGAGGTCTAAGGCTTGTGCCAAAGCAAGAGACGTGTAGTTTTGAGTCCCTTCCGACATATTTCTTAAAGTAAAATCAGAAACCCCTACCTTAGGTTCATACCCAACTCCTGCCTTATAAACAGCCTGAATCTCAAGCACTTCTACTGTTCCAAATGGTAGCATATAAACAGGAGTACCATTATCAAGATATAGCGTTTGATAATGAGGGAGTGGAATATAATGAAAGGGTTTTCTTCTGGGGGCGGTTTTTCTGTTAAGTACTTTATCCATAATTTTTATCTTTGTCAGAATTTTGATACAATATTACTTATTTTTTAAATAATTTAACCTAATTAAATATGAAAATCTGTATTTTTAGCATTTGTATGCTACTTTTTACAACGCTCATTGCACAGCCAAAAACGAATTTTCCTGAAGATTGGGAAGGAGTATGGAAAGGGAAATTAGAAATAATTGGGGCAAGAGGGCTCGTTCATTCCTTGGGTATGGAGTTACACATTTCCCCTATTTCGGCAATGTCCAAAACCGATACCTTAAAAAAATGGAATTGGACAATCATCTATCGTGTAAACAAAGATAGTGCAGACTCACGGAAATACACACTTATCGAGAAAGATAAATTATTAGGACATTATATAATGGACGAACATAATGATATTCTTCTTGACCATTATTACATTGGCGGAACACTATGGAGCTTGTTTGAAGTACAAGGAACTCGCCTAATGGCTACCAATCGTATGGAAGGGAAAAAAATGATATCCGAAATCAGCTACGGGCCAATGGAACCCATACAAACTACCGGCGGCACTTCCGAAGATAACCCTCCGGTAATGTCTTATTCTATTCTGGGCATTCAGCGGGCAGTATTAAAAAAAGAAAAATAAGACTTTGATGTTCTTTAATCAATGGTTCTCTCTTGGTGTCTCATTTACAAGGTGATGTTTGTACTGCGCTTTGATTTGAAAAAACTTTTGTACAAAATCTGTATAATCAGCATAATCCTTGACACTGTTCAAGAAGCTGAATGTATTCTCAAATACATAAATTTCTTGCCTCAATTTGGCAGTTCGGGGCTTTTTCTCTAATATTGCCCCTGAATCCCCAATCTAAATAGATAGTGGTCGTCTTGGTGGCTTTCAGCCAAAAACACACATAGAAAAATTTTGGTTTTACACCCGCATCTACAGAAATAGAACGAATAATGCTAAAATCAGTAACTTTCTTGCCCCTCATTGGGTTGAAAAATAAAAAGATAAGACATTCTTGACAAACATAATATGGTAACTACCTCTTATACTCCCATACATAAAGTCCGTATTGTAACGGCGGCTTCTCTGTTTGACGGACATGATGCAGCGATTAACATCATGCGGCGGATTATGCAAAGTTCCGGCGCAGAGGTGATTCACCTTGGACACAACCGCTCTGTACAAGAGATTGTGGATTGTGCCATTCAAGAAGACGCACAAGCAATCGCCATTACTTCCTACCAAGGAGGACATGTAGAATATTTTAAATATATGTATGACCTCCTTAAAGAAAAAGGATGCGGACACATCAAAATTTTTGGAGGAGGAGGAGGGACAATTCTCCCCGCTGAAATTGAAACGCTTCATGCCTACGGAATAACGCGAATTTACTCCCCCGATGATGGTAGAGCCATGGGGTTACAAGGAATGATTAATGACTTGGTGCAAAAATCAGACTTTCCGGTCGGGACGGGAGTAAACGGAGAAGTTCAAAAACTTTCCCTCAAAAATCACAAAGACATCGCTAAGGTAATTTCTGCGGTCGAAAACTTCCCCGATGTTTCTGCTAATATTATGGACGAAGTTCGTAAGCTAATCCAATCCTACAGCAATCCAACCCCTCCCGTATTAGGAATTACCGGAACGGGGGGAGCAGGTAAATCTTCCTTAGTAGATGAATTGGTACGCCGTTTTTTACTTGATTTTGAAGGAAAAACCTTGGCCATTGTCTCTGTGGACCCTTCCAAACGAAAAACCGGAGGCGCGCTATTGGGAGATAGAATCAGAATGAATGCTATCCAGAGTGAAAGAGTCTATATGCGTTCTCTGGCAACTCGCCAGTCTAACCTCGCGCTCTCACGTCATGTAAAAGAAGTATTAGAAATATTAAAAGCAGCCCGCTTCGATTTAATTATACTTGAAACTTCGGGTATCGGACAATCCGATACGGAGATTATAGACCATTCAGATGCCTCTCTTTACGTAATGACCCCCGAGTACGGTGCTGCTTCCCAGTTAGAAAAAATAGACATGCTGGATTATGCTGATATCGTAGCACTCAATAAATTTGACAAACGCGGCGCATTAGATGCCCTTAGAGATGTAAAAAAACAATTTAAAAGAAATCATAATCTATGGGATATGCCAGAGGAAGAAATTCCGGTTTTTGGTACAATAGCCTCTCAATTTAATGACCCCGGAGCCAATCAATTATATGTAGCACTGATGAACAAAATTGTGGAAAAAACAGGAGCTTCTTTGGCTTCTCGAAATTTTCACATCTCCGATGAAATGTCCGAAAAAATTTATATTATTCCTCCCTCCCGTACTCGTTACCTCTCCGAAATATCGGAAACCATTCGGAACTATAATCAATGGGTAGAAAAACAAGCAGACATTGCTGAAAAAGCGTGGCAGCTAAGGGGGGCAGCCCGCTTTTTTGAGGCAAAAGAAAGTAGCTTTCTTCTTGAAATAGAAAAGGCTTGGAAGGCTCAATGGGAAGAATTACAGAATGAAAATCGAAAAGTACTGGAATCTTGGGAGAATAAAAGAAACGCCTATAAGTCTGAATTTTATATCTACAAAGTAAGAGATAAGGAAATCAAGGTAAAAACACATACAGAATCACTTTCTCGTACTCCTATACCAAAAGTAGTAACCCCTTCGTATAAAAATTGGGGAGATATTTTGAAATGGAATCTTCAAGAAAATGTACCCGGTGAATTTCCTTATACTGCAGGAGTTTTTCCTTTCAAGCGACAAGGAGAAGACCCAACCCGCATGTTTGCCGGCGAAGGAGGACCCGAAAGGACAAATCGAAGGTTTCATTATGTATCGCTTGGAATGCCTGCAAAAAGACTTTCTACAGCTTTTGATTCCGTAACATTGTACGGAGAAGACCCCGATTATCGCCCAGATATCTATGGAAAAATTGGAAATTCCGGGGTTTCCATCTGTTGTTTGGACGATGCCAAAAAGCTATACTCCGGATTTAATCTTTGTGACCCTGCTACCTCTGTATCCATGACTATCAATGGACCTGCTGCAATTCTGCTAGCCTTTTTTATGAATGCTGCCATTGACCAGCAGTGCGAACTATACATTCGGAAGCATGGCTTAGTGGCGGAAACAGAAGCAAAAATTAATGAAATTTATCACCAAAAAAGAGTACCCCGCCCGCGCTATAATGCAGAAGCACTACCAGAGGGGAATGACGGATTAGGACTTATGCTTCTTGGTGTTACTGGAG
>CAUJFT010000237.1 GCA_963169475.1 Bacteroidota bacterium
CATCTAAAGCCTCCGGTATAATCCGGTGCATATTGTCTAAAGGAATATATCGAATAAGAACATCTTCCAGCCCAATAATCCGCAAAGCCTTTTGGGTAGAGTGGTGTACTTGTTTGCTAAGGTAAACTACGCTCTTAGGTACAGCTTCATTTTTGACTTTATACTTATCTCTTGCCGCAGTAAACGCAATAAGTGTAGAGATAGAGCCGCCAGACGACAAGCACCCAACCGCACTTTGGGGAAAAGAAAAAACCCTTTTTAACCACTCCACTACCTCGTTCTCTATGGTAGCGGCACCGGGTGAAGAAAAATAAACACTAGAATACGGGTTAGTTACTGCTGCAATGAAATCGGCAAGTGCCGCCGCAAATACTCCACCTCCGGGTATATAACCCAAATGCTTGGGAGAACCGCTGCTAATCCCACTTTCCACTACCTCTTCTTGGTAAAGAGAAAGTAATTCCGCCAAAGATAATTTTTGGTTCCGTATCGCTAAGTCCCCAACCTCTTTTTCATTAAATCCTTTGGTATAATACCTATCTGACATAAAGGTATTTGCATAGTCAGCGGTTTGTTGTATCATCTTAGACCTTTCTGGTTCTGAGATATCCAATTTTTTACTCATTACATTAAGTCGGTTTAATTCCTGAATGATGGTTTCGATGTTCATTTACTTAGAAAAATTTTATATACAATATGAAAGAAATAAATAGAATCAATGTTATTCTTGCGGTAATATGAATTTTATTTTAGCTATTAACCACTTCATTCTTCACGATTATCCAGGATACCGTCGCCTTATTACCTGCAAAAACACCTTTGAGATGTAGCGTAAACCCCCTCAATAATAAAATTGTTTGGAAGTAAAATTCTCCTATAAGCCAGTGCTAATAAAGGAGTTTTCTTTCTATAAAAGCATAAAATTTAGT
Source organism: Bacteroidota bacterium (assembly GCA_963169475.1). Classification (GTDB taxonomy): domain Bacteria; phylum Bacteroidota; class Bacteroidia; order J057; family J057; genus JAAFHL01. The sequence continues at coordinate 930 of CAUJFT010000237.1, forward strand.
ACTATGAATACCGAGGAAAGGCTTTTATAGCCTCCTTTCTTCGATATTTTGTTACTACTCAGGTAAAATTTAGGGTATGCTCAAATTATAAAAGACGATGGCTACTTAACTCCCTTTGTCAATGACCTCAAAAGCATATTTTCACCTCGAACAGGATTATCCGGATTGTTCCTCTATACCTAATTTAATCTTTTGGGAAAAGCAAATCTTATTTTGCTTTTCCCAAAATTATTCCTCCTCTTTGCAGTACAGAAATCAAATAAAAGCAGTCCTGCAACACTATACGGCTATTTTATGCCTTAAAATTGCGATTCTTATAAACGAAAAGCCAAAAGCTCCCTTCCATGGGCGGCTTTTTTTATTTAGTGATTTTTAAAAGGGTAAGATAAAGGATAAAGGGAAGCACGGGGGGGATTTGATTGCCCCCGTGCTTCCCTAAAAATAAATCATGGAAACTCTGGCAATTGTAATTTACAATAATCGGTAGTATTGCTAAAATCTTTGCTAAAACACTAAAAAACAGAACGCTTTAAACAACTTACAATCAACTGGTTAAGGCAAAAAAGCAGAGAGGAAGGGATTCGAACCCTCGATACGCTTTTGGCATATACACACTTTCCAGGCGTGCTCCTTCAACCACTCGGACACCTCTCTTTGGGAAATGGACTGCAAAGGTAAACATTTTTTTAAAAAAACCATAAAAAAACTCACTTTTTTACGATTACAAATAAATAAAGCACTAAGGCAATAATGATGCCCACAGAATCTATCCATACATCTTCTATACAACCTACCCTTCCGGAGATAAAAGTCTGATGAAACTCATCGCTTGCTGCATATAAAATTGAAAATATCCCACCGAATAGGATTAGGTGTATTTTTTTTACTTTTAATGTATTGATAAATTGTAGTGTTAATGATGTAAGTATAAAATACTCTGTAATATGGGCTGCCTTTCTTACTATTAGCGTAGCATTTCCCATTGTCCATGCGTTCAGGTCAATTCCAAGTAGTTTCAGTATCCATATTGCGATTGCGCTATATTGTGCGGATTCTTCTTTGGGCTGATGGGATAGGAAAAAGATGAGTAAACACCAAGCAACTACCAAGATAAAATAAATTCCTGCTTTTTTCTTCATCATTTAAGCAAGAATCTGGAGTTTTGCATACTTTAATAGGAGTACCCTTAGCCCGCCTTCGCTAAACTCGACATGTGCTTTACGTTGTTCGCCAACCCCTTCGACCAAAATCACACTTCCTTTTCCAAACTTCTGATGAAGCACCTTTTGTCCGGAGGCAATTTTTTCGGGATTATCCGCTTCAAATGCAGGGACAGAGACAATAGGATTTCGGTTGGAGTCCGCAACATTGCGAGAGGGTATAGTTTTAAAGGAAGAAACTCCGTTTCTGGAGCGGGTAAAGACCAAAAATCGGGGGTCTATCTCATTAAGAAAGCGGCTTGGCTCATTGTATTGGAGGTTACCATATTTTAGACGAGATTTTGCATAGGTTATAAAGAGTAATTTCTCTGCCCGTGTTACAGCGACATAGAATAGCCGTCTTTCTTCCTCTAAGTCTTTACGAGACTCCATTGAGTTAAAGCCAGGGAAAAGCCCTTCCTCCATTCCTACTAAAAATACGACCTTAAACTCCAAGCCCTTGGAGGAATGAATCGTCATAAGCGTAACATAATCTAAATCCTTATCATTCTCATCTATATCCGTAAATAGAGAAATTTCTGCTAGATAAGCCTCCAATTTATCCGCGTCGGGATTGGTTTGTTCTGAATATTCCTTGGCTGCATTAATCAGTTCCTGTACATTTTCCCATCTTGCAAGACCCTCCGTAGTTCCTTCGGAGTGTAATTCTTTCAGGACTCCGGACTCATCAGCGATACTTTTTACTGCAAGAAAAGCATTTTGCGTTAGGGCGACTGTCTGAAGCCGGTGTATTTTTTGGACAAAAGCCCTTACTGCATTCGCTGCTCTACTATTGATATTGGAAGCCTCCGGGTTTTGGACAGCTTGCCAGAAAGAAAGATTATTGGCAGCGGCATAAGCCTGTAACGCCTTAACAGAAGCATCACTAATCCCGCGCGTAGGATAATTGATAACCCGTATCATTGCTTGTTCATCAGAAGGATTGATAGCCATTCTAAGATAGGCAACAATATCCTTTATCTCTTTTCTTTTATAGAAAGAAAGTCCTCCAAAAATTTTATATTTTACTCCGGCTCTACGTAGTGCGTCCTCCATTGCCCGGGACTGTGCGTTTGTTCGGTACAGAATGGCTATATCTTTATTAACAAAATGATTCACCTGCTTCATTTCGCGAATTTTATCACAGACCCTTTTCGCTTCATCGTTTTCGGTATCCGATTCAATCAATTGGATAGGTTCTCCTTTTTCGTTTTCGGTAAAAACATGTTTGGGGATTTGGTCGCGATTAAACTTTATGATACCATTTGCTGCTTCCACAATATTTTGAGTGGAGCGATAATTTTGCTCTAACTTATATATTTTGAGATTCGGATAATGTTTTTTCAGATTAAGAATATTTTGGATATTTGCTCCGCGAAAAGCATAAATACTTTGGGCATCATCGCCTACTACTGTAATATTTTTATGTTTTTCCGCTAACATTTGGGTCAAAATATATTGAGCATGATTGGTGTCTTGATACTCATCTACCATGATAAACCGAAATCGGTTCTGATACTTTTCAAGTGTCTCTTTATGATTCAGAAACAACTCAACCGGCTTCACCAATAAGTCGGCAAAATCCATAGCATTTGCTTTCATGCAACGGATTTGGTACAACTGATAAATGGTTACTGCTTTAGCCTGAAAATCATCTGTTATTCTCTCCTTGGCGGCTGCTGGTGTTAATAGCTCATTTTTGCAATTTGAAATAAAATTAAGGATATTTCGGGGTTTAATAACCTTGTCGTCATACTTTTGTTCTTTAATAATAGTATTGATTAACGAAAGAGAATCATCATCATCATAGATTGTAAAGTTACGACTATAATTCAACTTCTCGGCTTCCTGCCGGAGTATCCTAGCAAAGACCGAGTGAAACGTCCCCATTTGAATCATTTTTGCCTCCGAACCGACTAACTTCTCAATCCGCTCCTTCATCTCCTTTGCGGCTTTATTCGTAAAAGTAAGGGCAAGAATCTCATAGGGTTCTGCAAGTCCCTGATTTAGAATAAAAGCAAGTCTATAAGTTAGCACTCTTGTTTTTCCTGACCCAGCCCCCGCAACAATTAGTAGAGGACCTTCTACGTCCTCTACGGCTGCCCTTTGTACAGTATTTAGCTCGCTTAAAAAATCAAGTGATGTATTCATAGTACAAAATTACGTTTTTTTTGTATCCCTAGCCAAATCTTTTGGATCCTTGTGCGTTGAAAAATATTGGTTTTCTAAAAAAAATAAAATTTGAGGAAGTAGGACTTGTACCTCCTCTGATTTCGCATAGTGCATAGCAATCACATAGGACGGTGGCGTTAGCCTTGCGTTAAGCCCACATTGACGTGGCTACCTTATTACATTACCCAAACTATTTTTCAAACTGAAACTGTTGTGTAGTCTCTTATCCATTTTTCTTTTTTTTTCTTGGACAAAGTCTAAGCGATATTCCTCTTTTATTTTTTCGATATTTTTCAGACTAAGTAGTGAATAGTTAATAATCGAAATTTTAACTAATAACTATTTCCTTAGTTTTTACTTACTCCTACTTATTACAAAAAAGTGCATAGGTTCCATATATGTATAATACTGACCCAACACGTGGACTATTTTGTAGACCATATTTGTGCAATTGATTTTTAGCGAAACGAGTTCACGCACTCAAAAAGAGGGTTATACAAAAAATGTATAAAACGCTTCGTTTTCTGTCATTTCTCGGCCTTTATTCCTACCAATTCCTTTACGGCATTAATAACTGCATTTTTATCGTATCCGCATTCCTCCCAAAGCTCTTCTGGTGTGCCGTGATGTACAAAACGGTCAGGTATCCCCAGACGTTTCACTTGTGCTGTATAACCATTATCCACCATGAACTCTAATACCGCAGACCCAAAGCCGCCGGTGATGCAGCCATCTTCTACCGTGATTACCTTTTTGTAGTTTGTAAACACCTCATGCAGTATCGCTTCATCTATCGGCTTAACATACCTCATATCATAGTGAGCGGGCTGGATTCCTTCCTGATAGAGTACTGCTAATGCCTCTTGCACAAAATTACCGGGATGTCCTATACTTAGCACTGCAATTTCTTCTCCGTCGCACAATTTTCTCCCTTTGCCTATGGGTAGTACTTCTAATGGCGTTTGCCATTTTGGCATAACCCCCTCTCCTCTGGGGTATCGGATAGAAAATGGGCCCATATTCTCTTGGGAAGCCGTGTACATAAGATTTCGGAGTTCTTGCTCATTCATCGGAGCAGAAACAACAAGATTAGGAATACAGCGGAAATATGCAATATCATAAGCTCCATGATGAGTAGCACCATCTGCTCCTACTAGTCCGCCTCTATCAAGGCATAAAACTACATTCAGGTTCTGAATACAAACATCATGAATTACTTGGTCATAAGCCCTTTGCATAAAGGTAGAATAGACATTACAAAAGGGAATCATACCTTGGGCAGCAAGTCCTGCCGAGAATGTTACCGCATGTTGCTCTGCAATTCCGACATCAAAAGCCCTATCGGGCATTTCTTTCATCATAAAGCCCAAGCTGCACCCGCTGGGCATAGCAGGCGTAACACCCATAATTTTAGGATTATCCTTTGCAAGCTCTATCATAGTCCACCCAAATACGTCTTGATATTTTGGGGCTTTGGGCTTGTCCGAGATGGATTTTTTGATTTCTCCGGTAATTTTATCAAACAATCCGGGTGCGTGCCATTTTGTTTGATCTTTTTCGGCAAGCTCATATCCCTTTCCTTTCACCGTAATGACATGAAGCAACTTGGGACCTGGTATTTTCTTCAAATCCTCTAAGATTCGGGTTAAATGGACTACATCGTGTCCGTCAATGGGTCCAAAGTATCTAAATCCCAATGCTTCAAACAACATGCCCGGTTTAGATTGAGAAGCCGTAAGCATATCCTCTAACTTAGCAGCTACTGCCTGGGTAATCTGACCTATGCCCTTCAATTTACCTAACAACTTCCACAGGTCATCTCTTAGCCGGTTAAAGGTATTAGAAGTACGAATATCCGTAAGATACTCCATCATTCCCCCCACATTAGGGTCAATGGACATACAATTGTCATTCAGGATTACCAACATATCCGCATTAACCCCTCCTCCATGATTCAAGGCTTCAAACGCCATTCCGCCGGTCATCGCGCCATCACCAATTATCGCAACGATTTGTCTTTTTTCGCCTTTAAAGCGGGAGGCAATTGCCATTCCTACCCCCGCGGAGATAGAGGTAGAGGAATGCCCTACCCCAAAAGTATCATAGACTGATTCAGAACGCTTTGGGAATCCGGAGATTCCCTTATAAATACGATTGGTATGGAATAGCTCCCTACGCCCTGTCAATACTTTATGCCCGTATGCTTGATGCCCTACGTCCCAGATTATCTGGTCATAAGGGGTATTAAATACATAATGAAGTGCCGTAGTAAGTTCTATTACTCCAAGACTTGCGCCAAAATGCCCTCCATTTACGGAGACAGTAGAAATAATAAAATCCCGAAGCTCATCGCAAAAGGGAATAAGTTCCTCTATGGATAACTTCCTTAAATCTTCCGGATAAACAACTTGGGATAATAATTCGCCCGGCTCAATTTTTATCATAACTTCCAAATAAATAACGTTCTATATAGAATTTTTGCAGTTAGAAAGCCTGCCTACGTACAATACTAAACACAAATAACGCAAAAACAACATTTTAGTTTTAAAAACTATCCAAATTTTTCGATACCCACCAATATAAAAGCGTATCAAAGTCGGTCTAATAATCTTTCAAGTGCCATGCCTCTTGACCCTTTGATTAGCACGATTTCTGCCACTTGGAGTGTCTTATCAAGGGCGGGCGGGAGCAACTCGTAGGATTCATAATAATGGGCTTCTGTTCCGAATTGGGCGGCAGCATAGCGCATTTCTCTGCCTACCCATAAGGTCAAAACTGGGGAAAACTCCTTTACAAACTGCCCAATTTCTATATGCTCCTTCTCGCTCTCCTCTCCAAGTTCAAACATATCCCCCAAGATTAGTGCTATTTTTTTATCCGGATTAGACAAAAAAATATTCCGAATTGCGGCTTTCATGGACGCGGGATTCGCATTATAGGCATCCATCCACAAGATTAGGTTTCCCTTATGAATAATCTGACTTCTGTGGTTCATTGGGACATAATCGTAAATACCCTTTTTGATATTTCCAACGGAGATACCAAAAACATGTCCTACTGCAATTGCTGCCACAATATTTTGCGCATTATATTCTCCTGTAAGTTGAGCCTTGAAGATTTCGGGCTTTTCCCAGAAAACAGAAGAAACAAGAAGCTGCATTTCTGTAAGGGATTGCTTCAAAATAATATAGGAAAAACCGGCTTTCGCCTTATCATATACAACACATTGCGTAATTCCTTCCGCTACCGAAACCACATTCGTATCTGCGCCGTTGATAAATGCAAATCCATTATGCTCTCTTATGAAATCAAATAATTGTCCTTTTACCTTTTTTACTCCCTCTATTCCCTTCAGCCTTTCAAGGTGCGCTTTTCCTATATTGGTAATCAGTCCGTGAGTAGGCTCTGCAATTTCGACAAGCTCCTTAATATCATCAGGTTGATTTGCTCCCATTTCGACAATAGCCATCTCCGTATCTTTCGGAATAGAAAGTAAGGTTAGCGGCACTCCGATATGATTATTTAAATTTCCCCGCGTAGCACTAATCCTCTTTTCTGTTTTTAGTACGGAAGCAATTAATTCCTTAGTGGTTGTTTTTCCGTTTGACCCCGTAATTCCTAGTACTGGAATATTCAGGGTTCTACGATAAGCCTTCCCTAAACCTTGAAGGGTATTCAAGGTATTATCCGTCAAAATATAGCGCGGGTCTCCTTGTTTGACACAACTCGGATTATCTACTACTACGTAAGCGGCTCCTTTATCAAGTGCTTGTGCGGCGTATTGATTTCCATCGAACTTTTCTCCTTTTAACGCAAAAAAAATCGCCCCGTTAGGAATACTTCTACTATCAGTACTTACTGCTTTTTGTTGTTGAAATAACGCAAGTAAATTTGGAAGCATATTAGTGATAAAATATTAAAAACCTGAAAAAAAATAAAAATGCCTATGTTTTTGTAAAACTAATAGTAAAGAAAAGGTTTTCAGCCTTTTGATAGGTGAAAACCTTTTTAGCAATTAATCAGCAAAAGACTATTTTTTATTTTTGTAAATCCTTTTTTAATTGGTCATACATCATCATTTCCTTTTCCATGCTTTCATCATCAATCATCAGATAAGAGGTTATCTGAATCATCTGATTGACCCATTCAATATTTTTGGGTTCGAGCTGCTGAATCTTCTTAATGTATGGGTAAGCAAGTTTAAAATTTTCAACAATTTGCTTATTTAGTACTTCGTACTCGTCTGTCGTAGCGGATTTGAGTTTTTCATTAATAGCGGCAGCCGTATTTACATAATGCGCTCCCAAGTTAAGATTCGCATATTTGTTAGAAGGATTTATCTCCAATACTTTTTTATATTCTGCTGTACCCTCTTCATTTTTTCCAGATTTTATCAGCATTTCTGCATAGGCAACTCTTACCGTTTCATCTTTTGGATTTTTTTTGAGGCTTTCTTCAAACTTTCCGAGTGCTTGCTGCAAATAAGAGGGGTCTCCTTGATAAACCGCAAGTTCTTGCCTGCCTAACCCTGCATCTGTGGGGAATGCTTTTTTCCCTCTTTCCACTGCATCAAGGGCTTTAGCGGTATTTTTTTGTTCGAGATAAAGGTTAGAGAGGTTAAGGTAGGCGTTTGCCATTGTGCTATCTACGTTAGCGGTTTTTGCCTTATCTTCGTAGATAGTGAGAGATTTTTCCAGACTTTGGATTGCCCCTGCGACATCGTTCATTCTTAATCCAATATATCCCAATGCCAAAGTAGAGCGGTAATTGTCCGGGTTAATTTCAGACGCTTTAAGCAGGTATTCTTTTGCCTCTTTTAGTTTCACTTCCATATCCTTATCTCCGTCCTTTACGGCAGAATATATCATAGTTCCCTTGTTGATAAATACTACAAACAAGTTTTGTTTGATAAACTCAAGACCGGTTGAAAAAGACCCCTTGTCGCCCCCTGCATTAGCGAGGTTATCCACTGCATTTTTATAGGCTTCATAAGTGAGGTTTTCTATATTAGGATACTTCTCTCCGTGCGCTTTCAAAAGACTTTCGGTTGTCATTATTTTATACAAAGACTGCGTAAGATAATAATATCCTTTCGCTTTAGATTTGGGTTTTAGCAATTCGGGTTTAGCGAATGCCTCTCTGATTTTATCAATTGCTTCTTCATACCGTCCTTGGTCATAGGCAATCACTCCGGTTGTCAATTTAGATTCTTGACCGAAGCCGGAAGCTACTGCAAAAAATACAAAAAATAAAAATACTGATAAAGACTTTTTCATTTTAAAATGAAGGAATTAAGATGTTTAATAGGAATATTTTTTACAAAATTATTAACGAAACAATTTCCGTGAAAATTTTATTTCTTTGGAGTTACTTAGAAAACCGCTTGGATATATTTAATGGGTGAAAAAACGGGCTTTTTACTCTATTTTATTACGATGGGTATTCTTAGATGGTAAGTGATTATTTTATAGAGGACACTCTATCTACAAAGAATTTTGTATCTCCCTGCCATGAAAACTTGTAATACCGCTCGCAGTAATGGATTATTACTTTATCGCCCTTGGACATTGCGGCTTCAAGCGCGTGCGCTACATCGTCCTCTTGAACAGAAAAAGTCCATACAATGCTTTGCTGAGAGCCAAATTCACGCAACAGCAATTCGCCTTCCCATGTCTTAAAAACGTGTCCCTTTTTGCTGAACTTTTGGATGACCCCGGTGCGTTCTCCTTCGCTATAGCACCTAAATGTTACAAAGGCACCCAGCCCTATCCCACCCAACAGGATAAAGCTCAAAATGAGTATAAACGTTTTTTTTATTTTTTTCCATAAAGGGGATACTGCTTTTTTTTCTTTGTTTGGTAATTCCATTTTTTTACTAAAAATTTAATGATTATACCTTTAAGCCCCCTTCTTGGGAGAACAAAAAGATAGTGTATTTACGGAAAGAAACAAAAAGAGTTTATCAATGAAGTCCATTAGCGGCAAGCCATCTTTCTGCATCTAAGGCAGCCATACAACCGGTTCCTGCCGCAGTAACTGCCTGCCGATACGTTTTGTCTTGTGCATCTCCCGCTGCAAATACTCCTTCTATGTTAGTGTTGGTAGTTCCGTTTTTAGTTATCAGATAACCGGTTTCATCCATATCGAGTTGCCCCTTAAAGATTTCTGTATTAGGCTTATGCCCAATCGCTACAAAAAAACCGCTTACAGGAATTTCAGACTCTATTTTTGTTTGGGTATTGATTACCCTTATTTTTTCTAATTTCTCTCCGCCCATCAATTCTACGGTTTCTGTAAACCAATGAATCTTGATATTAGGAGTATTTTTGACTCTTTCTTGCATAAATTTAGAAGCTCTCATTTCATCTCTTCTTACAAGTAGGTGTACTGTAGGGCAAAGTTTGGCGAGGTAGGTCGCTTCTTCAGCGGCAGTATCTCCGGCACCTACTACAGCAACTTCTTTTCCACGAAAAAAAAACCCATCACAGACGGCACAGGCACTGGCACCTCTATTCATAAAAGTTTGTTCGGAGGGAAGTCCTAACCATTTGGCATCGGCACCAGTAGAGATAATTACCGTATCTGCATAAAACACCTTTCCACTTCCGTCTGTCAGCTTCTTAGGAGTTGAGGATAAATCACAAGCAGTAATCATCTCATACACAATCCGCGTTCCGAAACGTTCTGCTTGTTTGCGGAAATGCTCCATCATTTCGGGTCCCATAATCCCCTCCGGATAGCCAGGATAATTTTCTACTTCTGTGGTAATCATTAATTGCCCTCCGGGAAGAATCCCTGCAAACATAAGGGGGGTTAATCCGGCTCTTGCGGCATAAATTGCGGCAGTATAACCGGAGGGACCGCTCCCGATGATAATTACTTTCTCATGATTTGGCTGCTGACTCATCTGTTTATTTTATTATTTTAAACTGTATGTAACTAAACGGCTGCAAAATTAGTAATTATGACTGAAAAAGGGGGGGATTTTGTTTATTTTAGATAAATTATTATAAATCCTACAAAATGGGATTTTTTAAGGGGCAGACTAGTCTGCTTCTCTTAGTCAATACCCTGTAACAATACGTTTTTTTGCTTCTTCCATTCGGGTTGTTGGGATTTTAAAAATATAAAGTGATGCAATACAAGTACCTCTATTTCGGTATTCATAAAGCAGTGGTAGGCATCTTCGGGGGTGCATACGGGAGGCTCTCCCCTTACGTTAAAACTTGTATTGACCAGCATACTTTCACCCGTTAGTCTTTCAAAAGCCTCTATTAAGCCGTGAAGTAGAGGGTTGGTTTCCGTGTGTACGGTTTGTACCCGGGCAGAAAAATCGACATGGGTAATAGCGGGAAAAGCCGAGCGCGAAAAGTACAGTTTTTCTAAAAGCGGAAGTTGGGCGTAGTTGGGGGGAAGCGGGTTTCTTAGAGACTCTTTAAGGGGAAATGTAAAAAGCATATAAGGACTATTCTCTTTCATTTCGAAGTAGCGGTGGGCAGAAGCAGCGGTTACTACTGGTGCAAACGGGCGAAAACCCTCTCTGTATTTAACACTAAGGTTTAGTTTTTTTTGCATTTCCGGATTGCGAGTATCAGCAAGAATGGAACGGTTGCCCAAGGCGCGGGGTCCAAACTCCATTCTTCCTTGAAACCACCCTACAATCTTGCCTTCTGCCAATAATCCTGCAACAATTGCCAATAGACTTTCCGTACTTTCTGCCTCCGTAAATACTGCTTGATATTGAATTGAGAGGGTACGGATTATTTTATCGGGGAAAGACGGTCCAAGATATGCCCCTTTCATACCATCAGGGTTTAAAGGAGTACGAGGGTGTTGGAAGTAGATGTGGGTTGCTGCCAACGCCGCTCCCAATGCCCCTCCTGCATCGCCGGAGGCAGGCTGCACAAAAATATCCTCAAAAAGCCCGGAGGCGGACTGCTTTCCATTCGATACGCAATACAGGGCAACCCCCCCGCAACGGCACAAAAAACGACTGCCTGTAAGCCTTATGGCTTCTTTTGCCATACGCATTACTATTTTTTCAGTAACCTGCTGAATGGCAAGTGCCAAATCGCAATGCCTTTGTTCGAGTGTGGATTCCGGTTCACGTACACCCATTCCAAACAATTTTTTCCACAATTGTTCATTCACCATTCGCGTACCTATTGAATAAGAAAAGTACCGAGCATTTATCGTAAATGAGCCGTCTTCATTCAGGGAAATGAGTTCCGAGAGGATAAGCTGTTTATATCTTTGGGTTTCTTCTGCTTCTGGGTTTCCATAAGGAGCTAATCCCATGAGTTTATATTCTCCGGCGTTCACCCTAAAACCAAGAAAATAGGTAAAGGAGGAATACAATAGCCCCAATGAATGCGGATAGTGAAGCGTTTGAAGCACTTTTATCCCCCCATCTTTCCCATAACTAATAGAGGCAGTATCCCATTCTCCCACTCCGTCTAAGGTAAGAATGATGGCCTCTTTAAAGGGCGAAGGGAAAAACGCACTTGCAGCGTGAGAGAGGTGATGTTCAGGAAAAAGTAGGATTGTTTTTTTCTCATCAAAGTTTCCAATTCCGGTTAACGCATCTTTTAGCCTCTTTTTTAGAAAAATTTTTTCTTTCATCCAGATAGGCATTGCCGTTACAAATTGGGTGAACCCTTTGGGAGCATAAGCATAGTATGTTTCTAAAATACGCTCAAATTTCAGGAATGGCTTGTCATAAAATGCAATAGTCTGCACTTCAGCTAAGGTAATACCAGCTTCCTCTAAGCAATAACGGATTGCATTTTCGGGAAAACTCGCATCATGCTTACGGCGGGTAAATCGCTCTTCTTGGGCAGCCGCAATAATCTCTCCGTCCAGCACTAATGCCGCTGCTGCATCATGATAAAATGCAGATATTCCAAGTATGTACATTTTTTTCCTCATAAATGATTAGGGTTTTGTCAAAGGCAAGAGTATGAAATAAACAATACTTGTTTTGATAAGTACGATTGAGTAAAAAAATAATATCATATTTTTCATACAGATACTTGATAATCATCAGCTTTATTCTATTTTATTCCTTTAGTTTTTTACGGATAAGTACTTAATCATAAATAGTTATAGACCAATAACGCCTCACACCTGCCCGTATAGTTAGCACCCGAATGCGAAACTGTATAAATACAGAAATCCATGGCTTTACTATTAGTATACTTGGAGACAAATCCCTTATTTTCTACAAAAATACGCAAAGTATGTAGATATTTGTTAATTTTGCCGCATTCATATCTAATAAAAATATTAAAATTATTATAACATGTTTATTACACTTACTCAATTTCCTACGTTGTGTTGTTTTTATTGTTGCAATCATGGCGGTAGTGATGTATTTACTGGGATTACTCAATAATAAGACATTCTCTATAAATGACGATAGGCTTGGATTGATTTATACTATTATGATGGATATTCAGTTGCTTATCGGCTTATTTCTTTACTTCAAAAAAGGATACTTTGGTAGCCTGATGGAGAATGCAGCAGAAGTGATGAAATCTACTCCAACCCGATTTTTTGCGGTGGAACACCTTCTGGCGATGCTTATTGCTGTAGTATTGGTACATATAGGCAAAGGGAAGGTGAAAAAAAATGCAGAAAGTGGAAAAAAATTCCGTATTGGTTTAATTTTTTATGGGATAGCCTTATTAATAATACTTGCCATGATTCCTTGGCCTTTTCGTGCAGAAATTGCCCGCCCGTGGTTTCCCGGAATGAGCTTGTAAGAATATTCTGACGCTTTTGGACACTAATTTGTATATCTCTACACTCGGATTAGCGACCTTCCGTAGTTATGAATCCTTAAATGTACTATTTAGGGAAGGGATAAATTGTATATTCGGGAAAAACGGAACGGGGAAAAGCAATGTTTTAGACGCGCTTCATTTCCTCTCTTTGACGCGTGGATTCCGGAGCGCGGTGGATAAACAAGCCGTAAAAGAGGGGGAGACGTATTTTATGATTGAGGGGAAATACATTAAAAATGGGGAAACGGTTAGTATTCAATGCAATCTCCTACAAGGAAAAGGGAAAAAAATATTAGAGAATGGGGTTCCGCTTACAAAAATGAGTGAGCATATTGGGAAGTATCCCCTTGTAACGGTATTGCCAGAGGATACTGAAATTATTAAGGGAGGAGGAACAATTCGCCGCTCTTTTTTAGATACTCTCATTTCTCAATATGATAAAGAGTATTTAAACGCGCTGATTCTCTACAAAAAATGTACAGAGCATCGGAACGCGCTCCTCAAATCTATGGCAGTACATAAAACCTTTGACAAGGAGCAGCTATCTGTATGGACAGAACAAATGATTCCTTATGGGATTCGGATAATCGAAATCCGCAAGCGTTTTTTGGAGGAGTTTGTTCCTTATTTCTTCACGTTTTTCCACG
>CAUJFT010000238.1 GCA_963169475.1 Bacteroidota bacterium
GTAGTAGAGCATTTGGCAAAAGCCACAAGGACGTTGGTGAGCGTAGAGATTATCCCTCCGAAGCGCGGCGGGAATGTACAGCAGATTTATGACGCTATCCAATCAATTCAGCATTATAATCCCCCCTTTATAGACGTAACAAGTCATGCAGCAGAAGTCCATTGGGAGGAGCAAAAAGACGGTAGTTACAAAAGAAAAATTAAGCGTAAAAGTCCCGGAACCTTCGGGCTTTGTGCAATGATTAAATACCGGTTCAAAATAGACCCCGTTCCTCACCTCTTGTGCGGAGGATTCAGCAGAGAAGAAACGGAAGACGCACTTATCGAGCTAAATTATCTTGGAATAGAAAATATTTTAGCACTAAGGGGAGACAAAATTCATCATAAACAATTAAGAGAAGACCGGTCGGACAATCGCTATGCTTCGGATTTGGTAAAACAAATAGGAGATATGAATAGCGGAAAATATATAGATGAGTTAATCGATGCTGCCCCTACTAATTTTTGTGTGGGAGTAGCTTTTTATCCCGAAAAGCATTTTCAGTCTCCAAATCTTGCGTTTGATTTGAATGTATTAAAGCTCAAAATGGAATCCGGCGCAAACTATGGTGTATCTCAAATGTTTTATGATACGCCAAAATATCTTGATTATGTAGCTAAAGCCAGAGAAATAGGAATTACCGCCCCGCTGATACCGGGAATCAAAATCCTTACTTCTAAAAGTCAGCTTACTGTCTTGCCGGATATTTTCAGATTAGATATTCCTCAAGAACTAACCGAACAGATGCTTGCAGCAAAAACGCGCGATGCAGAAATTAATGTGGGAGTTGAGTGGGCATATCAACAATGCCTAACCCTACTCGAAGCTGGGGCACCTTGTCTCCATTTTTATATCATGCAGAATACTAAACCTTTTTTGCTTCTAATGGATAAATTAAAAAAGCATCTATAATTTTTGCGTTTTTCTCTTTTTATTTGCCAAGTATTTATCAAAAAACAAAACAAAATGCCATATTCAATTCAGGAAGTCATAGACAGCAATACGCGTAATGCTTTTTACGAAGTTCAGCACTTTATCTATCAGGGCGACGAAAATTGGGTATGTCCATTAGATGAAGATATTGAGGCAATCTTTGACCCCGTAGCCAATGCTTATTTCAATCATGGAAGTGCGACCCGTTTCATTTTGAGAGATGAAAAAGGGAAGGTGATTGGTAGAATTGCTGCTTTTTATAATAGTAAAAAAGCCTTTAACTATGAAGTCCCCACTGGAGGCATTGGTTTTTTTGAATGTATCAACGATAAAGAGGCGGCAAATATGCTTTTTGATACTGCCAAACAATGGCTTGCCAAATACAAAATGGAAGCCATGGACGGACCAATAAATTTTAGCGAAAATGACAACTTCTGGGGGTTATTGGTCGAAGGGTATTCTCAACCTGCTTACGGAATGCCTTACAATAAACCCTATTATAAAGATTTATTTGAAAACTATGGCTTCAAATTATTTTTTGAACAAATTTCTAACGAGTTAGATATAAAAAATCCACTACCGGAACGTTTTGAGAAAATATCTAAATGGATTACCGAAAAGGAAGGATACCGCTTTGTACGCCCCAAGCTTGACCAACTCATGCTTTTTGGGAAAGCCTTTCAAGAGGTGTATAATGATGCGTGGCAGTTCCATGAAAACTTTACCCCTATTACTGACGAGCAAATCGAAAAGTATGTGAAAAAATTTAAACATATTGCCATAGATGCTTTTCTACCCTTTGCGTATGTAAATGATGAGCCTGCCGGCTTTATCATTTGTTTGCCAGACCTAAACCAAATTTTTAAACCCCTCAAAGGGAACTTTTCTCTCTTTCAGAAGCTACTTTTTTGGTGGAGAAGCCGCAACCAGTTTGAATGGTACTTAAAACGAAAAATACTGACACGCGGAAGGGTAATCATCATGGGGGTAAAACCTAAATTTCAAAAATATGGTCTTGAATCCGGTCTTATTTATCAATCCGTTTCCCAAGCAAGAGAGATGGGATTTGAGAAAATAGAGTTGAGCTGGGTAGGCGACTTTAACCCCAAAATGCGCGCCTTACATGAAGGAGTAGGGGCTAAATTTGTAAGGAAACATGTTACCTATCGTATATTATTTAATCGGCAGGATTGGAGCCGGTCAGAGGTCATTGCGGTGGACACACGCGACAAGATGATTAAACAGCGAGAGGAAGAACAGAAAAATGTGCAAGAAAAGCCCAACGAAGACCAAACAAATTAAAATCAGGGATATACTACCTTCCCTTTCAACCAAATCCCCCACTCCTTAGCGTATCCATGCACTATGTAGGTGGGGTTATTTTTTTTGTCCTTCATGGGATACCCCTGATTAGACCACTCAAAAATACCTCCATATAAGTTTTTTACATTCGTATAGCCGGCTGATTGCAATTTTTCACCAATCCTTTCACTTCTATAGCCCACAGAGCAATAGACAATGATTGGTTGAGGTTTAGGAATATCCTTTATCTCTGATAGGTTAAAGAAATCATATCCAACATAACGAGCATTCGGGATATGGCTTACATTGTATTCATTGGCTTCCCTTGTATCTAAAATAATCGGCGCAATACCCGAAGTCATTTGTTCTTTTAGGGCAGAAACAGATATAATAGGGACGGTATTCTTATAAAGTGTTTTTAGCATTAGGTCATACGGGCGGCTTTGACCACAGCCTTTCGTCGATCCAATCCCCATTATTACTATCAAAAAGAATATTTTTATCCGAAATATTGAACCACATTGTCTATTTTTATCCATATTGCTTACATTGTATTCTATTTGACACTATGTACGGATTATCATTATGCCTTTTTAAGAGGATATCCTAAACCGAACATTTATTTTTACGTAAAAACCCAATATCTGTTACTTTATGTCGGTTGAGGTTATCTAAGGGGAAATGGCGAAATGACAAGCATTTTGATAATTTTTTTGTCGGTGTATGTAGGTATCGTATCAACGATATACTTTTTTCAAGACAGGTTTTTTTTTCGTCCGGAAAAATTACCTGCTGATTTTAAATTTGACTATTCTCAACCCTTTGAAGAGCTATTTTTTAAGACAGAGCAAGGCGCATTGATTAATGGGTTACATTTCAAAGTAGACCATCCCAAAGGAGTAATTTTTTATTTAAAGGGAAATTCTAAAAGTATCAAAGGTTGGGCAAAGTTTTCAAGAGATTTTACGAGTAATGGCTATGATTTGGTAATGTTTGACTACCGCGGTTTCGGAAAAAGTATAGGAAAACGCACTGAACAAGGAATGTACCACGATGCGCAGTATGTTTATGGGTGGCTGAAAGAAAAGTTTGCCGAAAAAGATATTATCGTCTATGGGCGTTCTATGGGATCCGGATTTGCTACACGAATTGCCGCAGATAATAAGCCGCGAATGTTGATTTTGGACTCTCCTTATTATAGCTTCCTTCATCTTATTCAGCGGTATGCTCCATTGATTCCTATAAAAAAAATCCTCCGATACCATATTCGTTCTCATCATTTTATCCAGAATGTGGATTGCCCTATTTACATATTTCATGGAACTAATGACTGGATGATACCTTTCTCTGCCGGACTACGCTTGATGCGTGTAGTAGGAGGGCAGCAAGGAACATTTATCCCTATAAGAGGAGCCGGACACAATAATCTCCGAAACTTCCCTAAATACCATGAACATTTATACTATATTCTGGCTTGTATTACTTAGGCTCTACCTTGTACTCCAAGGAAAATAAAGGATAGTAAGAGACAAAATATTTTGTAAAATTAGTGGGAATTTGTTTGCTTTGTAGTCAATTGAAAACATAGATAATGATTGTTGATTTAAGAAGCGACACTCTTACACGCCCGGTTGCGGATATGCTCGAAGCAATGTTTCAGGCAAAAGTAGGAGACGATGTCTTTGGCGAAGACCCCGAAGTGAATCGCCTTCAAACGATGACCGCAAATATGTTTGGAATGGAGGCCGGGCTTTTTTGCCCTTCGGGTACTATGACAAACCAAATTGCGATTAAGATAAACACTCAACCTATGGATGAGGTAATTTGTGATAAACGTTCTCATGTTTATTTGTATGAAGGCGGAGGAATGATGTTTAATAGCGGAGTTTCGGTTCGATTATTAGACGGACATAGAGGCATTCTTTCCCCAGAGATAATCTCGGAAGGTATCAACCCTGACGATATACATCTACCCCGCACTCGACTTATTTCACTTGAAAATACCTGCAATAGAGGAGGAGGAAGTTTTTATACGCTTCCTCAAATCAAAGAAATCAGCATTTTGGCAAAAAAAGAAGGGTTAAAGCTGCATCTTGACGGAGCAAGGGTCTTTAACGCCCTAGTAGAAACAAGAGAAAATCCCGCAGAATATGGAAAATATTTTGATACCATTTCCGTTTGCCTTTCCAAGGGATTAGGCGCGCCCGTAGGGTCTATTCTATTGGGAAGTGCGGAGACGATTAAAGCTGCCACAAAAATAAGAAAGGTCTTTGGAGGAGGAATGAGGCAGGCGGGTTATCTCGCAGCAGCCGGAATATACGCGCTTGACAATCATATTGACCGCCTGAAACAAGACAATTTAAAAGCCAAAATAATAGAAACGGTAATGAGACAGTCTTATGTGATAGAAGAAGTTATCCCAGTAGAGACCAATATCCTCATTTTTAAGCCCCAAAAAAAGTGGAAAACCGACAAAGAACTGTTAATATGGCTGAACGAAAGAGGAATAAAAGCCTCCTCTATTGGAAATGGATACATTCGCTTTGTTACCCATTTAGACATCACAGAAGCCATGATAGATTATACATTAACGGTGATACACAGTTTTGCAAAAGCATAATGGAGGCACGAAGCCTATACCATCATTCATATTATTTTCTAATTTACAGCGTATATTACATTACCCCTAAATGATTTAAATTTCATTTATAGGCAAATCATTTTCCGCTTAGTATAAAATATCATTTAAATAGCCTCAGAAAATAAAAAAAAAACTATTTTTGCATTTCCTATATGTCCGTTTTATTTTTTTTAATAACAAGAGTATGCCAAATTTATATTACCACGACTATCTTCAATTAAGTAAGATTTTGGAAAGCCAAGAACCTGAAAGTGTTAAACATGGGGTAAATGCCCATGACGAAATGCTTTTTATAATTATCCACCAAGCCTACGAACTATGGTTTAAACAAGTAAATTATGAATTAGACTCTGTATTAGAAATCCTAAACCGCCCCACAATCAACGATGAGGAAGGAGAATTAGGAACTGTCATTCGGAGACTTGACCGCGTGGTAGAAATATGGAATCTCCTTACCCAGCAAATCACCGTGCTTGAAACGATGACCTCTCAAGATTTTCTGGAGTTCCGAAATTTTCTTACTCCTGCTTCCGGGTTCCAAAGCGTACAATTTAAAGTAATAGAAGCAAAAATAGGATTAGAAATGAGCAGTCGTTATGGAGGAGAATATT
>CAUJFT010000239.1 GCA_963169475.1 Bacteroidota bacterium
AGCCCTGCTTATTGTCATAAAAAATGCAGGGTAGCCTATGAAGTCCTATCATTTACTGTCCTTGTTTCACCGACTCATACATCAGGCGAATGTCTTGCTCTTCGTTTTTTTCAAGCACACTAAAATAGTCTGTAAATTCTACTTGTCTTCCCCCTACTACGGCAACATAAAAGAAGTGCCATGTTTTCCCGTGAGGCTGTGTAATAGTGGTAAAAATGAAGCCATTCGGGTCGTCTTGTTCTATTTTATTAAATTCGCCTTTATGAGAGATTTTTTGTTCAAGGCTTAGTCTTGCTTCTTTTATTTCACGAGCATCTAATTTAGGGTTTTCATAGTCTTTCAAGATTTTTTCTACCCTTATATGATAGTGGTTACCTTTTAGTACTAAGCCTTTTTCCATTAACTTTAATACTCTTTGGGTGGTATCTTCTTCGACCTTCGTACCCGAAGGGGTTTTTATCTTAATGGGGATTCCGGATTCGGATAAGTCCATTTCTTTAAAATCCTTGAGACTACGCGCTTCATTGCGACACCCTATAGATAAAATCAAACACAAAAAGAATAAGATATAATAAATATTAATTTTCATATAGATTATTCAAATACGAATACAAAATTGCGATTAAATACTATACAAAACAAGGTTTTTTTCAGAAAAGGAAGAGGCTGCCCGATATTGACAGCCTCTTTGATAATTTTATTGGACAGAATTAATATCTGTAATACTCAGGCTTGTAAGGACCTTCTACCGAAACGCCTATATATTCTGCTTGTGAATCGGTAAGTAAATCTAACTCCACATTAATTTTTTTCAGGTGGAGGCGCGCTACCTTTTCATCTAAGGCTTTGGGTAACACATAGACCTTATTTTCGTAGTTCTCACAATGTACCCAAAGTTCAAGTTGTGCAAGCACCTGATTAGTGAAAGAGTTGGACATCACGAAAGAGGGGTGTCCAGTAGCGCAACCGAGGTTTACAAGGCGACCCTCCGCAAGGATGATAATTTCTTTTCCGTCTAGGTTATATAAATCTACTTGGGGCTTAATTTCAATTTTTGTATGCCCATAATTTTTATTAAGCCATGCCATATCAATTTCTGTATCAAAATGCCCAATGTTACAGACTATGGCTTTATCTTTTAGCCCTTTGAAATGACACTCTGTTACGACGTTGCAGTTTCCTGTGGCGGTTACAACGATATCAGCATGAGGGATTGCATTATCCATTTTTAAGACTTGGTATCCGTCCATTGCGGCTTGTAATGCGCAGATTGGGTCAATCTCGGTAACGATTACGCGCGCTCCTGCTCCTCTCAAAGAAGCGGCAGAGCCTTTTCCTACGTCTCCGTATCCAGCAACGACCGCTACCTTGCCCGCCATCATAATATCGGTAGCACGGCGAATTGCATCTACCAGCGATTCTTTGCACCCGTATTTATTATCAAACTTAGATTTTGTTACAGAGTCATTGATATTGATTGCCGGAAGTGGAAGGGTTCCCGCTTTTACCCTGTCATACAAGCGATGAACACCTGTTGTGGTTTCTTCGGAGATACCACGGATTCCGCTGACAAGTTCAGTATATTTGTC
Source organism: Bacteroidota bacterium (assembly GCA_963169475.1). Taxonomy (GTDB): domain Bacteria; phylum Bacteroidota; class Bacteroidia; order J057; family J057; genus JAAFHL01. The sequence continues at coordinate 1,590 of CAUJFT010000239.1, forward strand.
AAGTACCATATTGGTAAGGTCGCCTCCATCATCAAGAATCATGTTTAGTGGCTTACGGTCTTCACCAAAGAAAAGCGTTTGTTCAATACACCACTCAAATTCTTCTTCGTTCATTCCTTTCCATGCATAAACGGGGATTCCTGCTGCGGCAATTGCTGCGGCTGCATGGTCTTGGGTAGAGAAGATGTTACAAGAAGACCAAGTAACCTCTGCGCCAAGTGCAACAAGGGTTTCAATCAATACGGCTGTTTGGATTGTCATATGAAGGCAGCCCGCAATACGCGCTCCTTTTAGGGGTTTGGAAGGTCCGTATTCTTCTCTGATTGCCATCAGTCCGGGCATTTCTGCTTCTGCAAGCAAAATTTCTTTTCTACCCCAATCTGCGAGCGAAATATCTTTCACTTTGAAGGGTACGTAAGGAACGGTTTTTACTTTTGTTTCGGTCATGATTAATTAAAAATATAATGAGTTACGGCTCAAAATAGTTAGAGCACAATTGCTTAATTTATTTATACAAAACCTAAAACGAAAAAAGGGTAATTTTGGTTTATTTTTTATGAATAATTCCTTATAATTTCGTAATATGCTGTGGTATAAATTGATTAAAATCCCTATATTTTTATTTTCAAAAAACTGTATATCAATTTATTAAAGCAAGATTATCTCTTTTTTTTAAAACATTTTAAACAAGTAGTTATGAAACAATTATTTTTGAGATAGAAACATTACATTAGGATGTTTTTTTTCACAAACTATTATATCTCCATAATCCTACAAGCGAATCATTCTTACTTTCTTTTACCCGTACTACGGACATTATTTCCGTATCATATTGGGCAAAAGCGAAATGCCACACTATGCCCTCCCTTCAGAAGGGAAATAGCGATAGATTTTGGCTAATCACGAATAACTACTTAATCTCTTTATCGCGCGATGAATCTCACAAAAAATTAGGTTTAGATAAATTTAGTATTTAATTTTGCCCCCAATTTATTACATTTAAATATATAAGAATAATACTTTTGTGTATGTGGTTAAATAATATTTTAGAGACCATCGGGAATACCCCCTTAATTAAGCTAAACACCGTAGCAGCAGGTATCAAGGGTACAATACTTGTTAAGGTCGAATATTTCAATCCTGGTCAAAGCATAAAAGACCGTATGGCAGTAAAGATGTTAGAAGATGCCGAAAAAAGTGGAAAAATTCGTCCGGGAGGCACGATAATTGAAAGTACATCAGGAAATACCGGTATGGGACTTGCACTTGCTGCGGCAATAAAGGGCTATCGCTGTATCTTTACTATGGCAGACAAACAGTCTAAAGAAAAAATTGACATTTTGCGGTCTGTAGGGGCTGAAGTAATCGTTTGTCCCACTAACGTAGAACCGGAAGACCCACGCTCTTACTATTCTACAGCTCGAAGATTAGAGCAAGAAATCCCCAATTCTATCTGGATGAATCAGTATGACAACATGAGCAATACTGCTGCTCATTATGAAACAACCGGACCCGAAATATGGAATCAAACAGAGGGGAGAATTACGCACTTTGTTGCAGGAATGGGTACTTGTGGAACTATCTGCGGAATTTCTCAATACCTCAAAACTCATAATCCTAATATTAAAGCCATAGGAATAGATACTTATGGTTCTGTATTTAAGAAACTTCATGAAACAGGGGTTTTTGATGAAACGGAAATTTATCCTTACCTAACAGAAGGTATAGGAGAAGACATTGTTCCTGCAAACTGCAACATGTCTATCATTGACAAAATTATAAAAGTAACGGATAAAGATGCCGCCCTTATGACCCGCAAACTTGCCCGTATTGAAGGCTTATTTGTGGGATGGTCTTGTGGCTCTGCGGTTCATGGCGCGCTTGAATATGCCAAGGAGCATCTTAAACCTAATGATGTAATGGTCATCATTCTTCCTGACCACGGCACACGTTATTTAGGTAAGGTCTATAATGATATATGGATGAAAGACCATAATTTCGTAGAAGAAGGGAGTTTTGTTACGGCAGAGCAAATTATTGCCCAGAAAAAAAACACAGAAATTGCTATACTTAGTCCGAATCAAACCCTTTCAGACGCTATTAAGTTGATGCGCGAAAATAACATCTCTCAACTTCCCGTAATTACTTCTGATAATCGGGTAGTAGGGAGCATCACCGAAAGTAGGGTACTCAATACGATGATAGACAATCCAGGAATGAAAGAATCTTCGGTTTCAACAGTAATGAGCGACCCCTTTCCTTATGTACTAGCAAGCACGCGAATTGATGCTATCTCCAAATTAATCAATAAAAGCAACCCCGCTGTACTTGTTCAGCTAAATGGGAAATTGGAAATTATCACAGAGTTTGACTTAATCCAAATATTAGCGTCCTAATTTTGAATGGTTTTCCCTAAATTAAAAGGGGCGGTCTTCAATGAAGACCGCCCCTTTTCTTATTATTACAAAGATACGCGCCTACTTTTGTACAGCAAGTACCATTTTAATATTATTTTTTATAGAAATCTCCCATACATCTACCAAATCCTGAACGCTAAGGCTTTTGTCTGGACGTAGGACGACCGTAGGCGATTCTAATCCTTTTACCCCTTCTACTAACTTTGCTTCTAATTGGTCAAAAGGTACCTCTTCTTTATTAATAAAATATTTCTTATCAGAAGTAATAGAAAGCGATACTTGTTGCTTGTTAATAGCCTGGGTTGTATTGGCTTTGGGCAACATCAATTTGACCACATTCGGATTAGCTACAGTAGAAATAATCAAAAAGAACAACAACAAAAAGAACATAATATCGTTCAGGGGACCGGTACTAACTTCTGCCGAAAACTTGGATTTTTTTCTGATTTTCATAATTTAATCCTTAGATTTTGGTGGGTTCACGTAAGAAAGTAAGAAAATCATGGGTTTCCATTTCTATCTTTAATGCTTGTTTATCCACTAAATATTGCAAGAAATGATAAGCCGAATACGCCAAAATACCTACAACAAGTCCGGCAAAGCTGGTAATCATTTTCTCATAAAGCCCTCCGGCAATAATCCCAATACTGATATTATCAGAAAGAGAGATGTTATAAAAAATTCGGATTACGCCAAGAATAGTTCCTACGAACCCCAACATAGGGGCAACTCCAGAAATAAGTCCCAAAATAGACAAAGGGTTGGTTATTCTGGTAAAAGCAATATTTGCCATAGATTCCATGGACTTTTCCACTTCGTCAATTTTGCTGCCGGCAGACATACTTTTTAGTCCTGAATATAGAATCATCGGCAATGCTCCTTCTTGAGATTCGCAATATTGGGTAGCCTGCTTTAACTCTCCAGCAACCAAAGCCTTCTTTACATAATCTGTTAGTCCTTTTGGGGTCTTTGCAAGCCCTATAATGGCAAGCCATCTTTCGATAAACAGATATATGGCAATGATGAGTAGTATCGCAATAGGAATCAAAATGGGTCCCCCCTTCAAAATCAAATCCCATAAAGTTAGTGCCTGAGCCGCATTATTAGTCTGAAGAAAAAGCATATCTTAATGTTTAAATAAATAGGTTTTTATACGTCTTCACAAAATATGCAGCAAGATTCGGAATATTTCATGTAAAATACAAATATTAATACAAAAAAATAAAGACGCTAGGGTAGACTCTACACCATTTGAACAAAAAAAAACGGCACAGACACGAATATTTTATGTCTGTGCCGACTATAAGTTAATAATTAGGGATTATTCCTTTATAGCCCTTAGCGTTATTTCTCCTTTTGAGAACGATACCTTAACAAAATATACCCCCGCAGGTTGGCTATGCAAATCTATGGGAACAAGGTCGTTAAAATATCCGGCAGCAGGAATCGTAAGCACTTCTCGTCCTAAAGCATCTTGAATTTTAATTACTGCGGTTTGATTATGTTTTAGGTTCATTTGTAGAGAAAAATGCCCCTGATTAGGATTAGGAATAATGCTTAATGTTCCTATCTCCTCCATAGAAGATTGGACAGAAGTAGTATTTACTACCAAAATATTCAGCGTATCGGTATCCTGACAATTATATTCATCAACCGCATTCATCAGAACGATATAATTTCCCACAGCAGTATAGGTGTGATTGGGATTTTGTATTGCACTTGCTCCTCCGTCTCCAAATGTCCAACTCCACGAAGAAGCAGTAGAGGCGGTAAAGTTTACTGCTCCGGAAACCGCAAGGTCTACTTGGGTGGCACTCGCCGAAATCGTTGTATTAAGCCCTTGTCCAACCGTTACCGTGGCGGGTGACTTGCCGCAAGGATTGGAAGATTCTACTTCCCATTTAAAGAAATAATAATAAAAATCAAGCGGATTAGTAGCACTTGACCCGTTTATAGACACCACACCGGGTACAGTATAAGGATAAGCAACTCCTCCATTATTACGGAACATATCACTTAGGCCCGAAACCCCAAGGCGTAAATCATTTCCTACTGGTACATTAAGGTCAAGTACTACCGTTTGTAGTCCAAGTGGAATATTTACGACAACTTCATCTAACACCGCATTAGAAGCATCTCTAACCTGAATCGTCCTTTGTCCGGCTGAATAGGCATATACTTGCACTTGTTTCAGTTTAAATGGAGAAAAAGCATCAAAAACCAGATAATGCGAATCGTTGGTATGGTTTCCACCGCCTCCGGTAGTGTCTAGCTTTCCGGTTACTGCGGTTTGTATAAAATCTGCATAGTAGGTAGCGTCTGCCGTAAGTATTGGAGTTGTAAAATTATTTCCTGTACCTATAGAAATGGTAGCAGTAGGGGCATCATACCAATATATAGTACCCTGACCCGAAGGAGGAGTTGCCGATAAGGTTGCGGTGGATCCGGTGCAAATATTAGCATTGGTAACCGATACCGGCTGGTCATTCAGAACTATAAAGTCTATAGCCAAGACGTTATCTATGGGCTTATTATCAAATAACCCATTCACATACCTTACCTCAACCGTAAGGGTTAAATTTCCGGGAGCAACCGTAAGGGATTGAAGCGGAATCGTTACTTGATTAGTAGGCAAAAGGACACCCGTCCATACCAAGCTATCAGTAGCACCAGTATTTAGGGAATAATGAATATTCATCGAAGTAATGATAGAGTCTCCATTATTTTTAATTAAGATAGAAGGGGTAAGGGTGGTATTACATGTGGTGAGAGGTACATTCCCTACACTGATAACGCCTGCATTATAATTGTTAGAAGGAACGTAAGGCACAAATCCTTGCTGGATTAGGTAATTATAGGCAGCTTCCAGATTAATGATACCCATACCATAGGCGTTATCCTCTCCTGCTGTACCCAAATCTGTACAAGAATAATATAGGGCCAGCTTGGCTTCTGTTCCAGTAATGGCAGGAAAGGCTTCGCGCAATAATAAGATAGCACCCGCAACATGAGGAGCAGCCATAGAGGTTCCCGTAAAGTTGGCATAGGCAGCACCCGGAACACAAGAACGAACATCAGTACCCGGAGCAGATACTTCTGGCTTAATCAATAATGAACCCGTCCCTCCACAAATCGAAGGACCTCGGCTACTAGAAGAATTAATAGGCAATGCGGGTAGATTTCCATTAAGGTTTCCTACAGAAAAAACATTTACCAAGGAAGTAGAAATATTTTTGGGGGGAGTAATCGTAGAGGCTGCTGACCCATTATTTCCCGCAGAAAAAACTACTGCTACTCCGGCTGCTTCACACGCATCTAACACTTGTTTATAAGCATTGGTTGCCAGACATTCATCAGTTACATCGGGGTCGTACCATGAATTATTAATAGCTCC
>CAUJFT010000240.1 GCA_963169475.1 Bacteroidota bacterium
GTTCAAGGATTCAATCATTCCAGATTTAGAGTGAACCAGATACACTGCACCCTCAACAGGGTATCCTTTGTAGGTTTGATTTAGCCGCTGATGAAAATAGCCGATATCATCTTTTACAGATTGCTTAATGAGCCACCCGTATGCTTCATTCAATCCGAATTTTTTGTTTGCAAATTCGGGAAACGATTCAAGGGTGATTCTTTTTTCGGGGTTAAACCGGATAAACGTAGGAATGGAGGTATAAGGCTCAATCCTCAACACCTCCGAACCGGGAAACCACTCTTGCGCCAATTTTCCTTCATATAACTGGGCTTTCAGAGAATAAACGGAAAATAGCGTGGTAAATAGTGCGATAAGTTTTAAATTCATACGTAAACACAAAAAATGTTGAATAATGAATAATAATTAAAAAGCCATCTTGTATTCAAGCTAAAACAATTAAAATATTATCATATTAGTAATCAAACATTTGTGCCTATTTAAAATATTATGCTACTATTTTAGCAGACAGATGAATAATTATTAATGGCTTAACAATCCCAATAGGTTCAGCCTGAGTGTGAAAGAATTGCAAATATAATACATTCATAATGAACCGATGCAACTTTATTTGTATGTAACTATTAAATCTTTTAGATAAGTGTGAGTGAGTAAAAAAGTAAGAAAGTAGCCATAAGATAATGTACTGAATATCAACTACTTAATACTGTCATTCGTTGTTCATTTTTAACTATTTACTGTTTACTGATAGTTTTACCAGAATTAACTTCTGTATTTTTGGGTAGTGTGAGGTCAATTTAAAGTGCTTTGGGGTTATTCAACCTATGTTTAGCAAAAAAAGAAAAAGCCGGTTACATTCCGGCTTTTTCTTTTGAGAGCATAGGGCTTAATGCCCACTATTGTTCCTCAATAATTCTTGATACTTTGGGGGTTACTTTTCCTTCTACGGTAGTAGTAGTATGAGGGACGAGCCTTAATCTTTCTTTAGGGATTAGCCGTCCTGTTTCTTTGCAGACTCCGTAGCTTCCATTTTCTATCCTTACCAGTGCATTTTGAAGGTTAAGTATAAATTTATTTTGTCTTGCTAGTAAAATTTCTATTTGCTCCTTCTCCTGACTTTCATTTCCAAACTCTGTCATATTAAAGCTATCAACAGAGTTTCCGCTCACTTCCCTAAGGCTTTCCGCAAGGCGTTTTTTTTCTACCATTGCTTCCTCTAACTTTCCAAGGATAATTTCTTTGAACTCCTCGAGATCTTGCTTGTTATAAAATTTTTTTTCCTCCATTCGCAAAAAATAATTTAAAATGAGTAATTTAAATGATGGTTGTGAAAATTCTCTTACCTCTCTAAAACGAACCGATTAACATTTTATTTTTAATAAGGTTCGTTTTGTGTACGTAAAGATAGAAAAATTTTCTTAGAAAATCTTAAACATAAATATGTAGAATTACGATTTTTTGTAATTATCACGTAAATTAATTTTATTTTTGTAAATTAATTTTATGTAATAATATATTTATCAAACAAATACAAAACGATTTTTGTATTTATTATGGCTTATTCAAATACAAAAATTTTACATTACTTTTACCCCTCGTACCAATTAATTTTTATGCCTTCTTAATAAAAATTAATCCTTTTTCGTCGAATACCTCGATATCCTCTCCTGCTTCTATTTCCTCCTCCAAAGAAAGGGATAAGCATAATGTTTCAGTACAAATGTAATCATTAAAGGAGAGAATCGCCGCGTTCCAGAAAGGATTACTACTTACCGTTATAGTAACCTTATCCGTTACCTCAAAATCCTTTTCCTTCCGGAGGTTCTGAATCCTATTGACAAACTCTCTTGCTATACCCTCATTCTTGAGAGATTCGGTAAGCATAAGGTCTAAGGCTACGGTATATTTCCCATTAGATGCAACCGCCCATCCGGGTATATCTTGACTGACGACTTCCACTTCAGAAAGTAAAAGTATATAATCATTCTCTGATATACGAATAGTTATCTGTCCTTTGTTTTCAAGTTCTCGTATATTTTGCTGATTAAAATTACTTACAATAGAAGTAAGTATTTTCATAGAAGCTCCTAATTTAGGTCCTAATACCTTAAAGTCGGGCTTTATTTTTTTGATGAGAACTTCATCGGCTTCTTCCCCCAAAAAGACTATTTCCTTTACGTTTATTTCGGAAAGAATGGTTTCTTTTACGGAGGTGAGTTGGGTGCGGGTATGTTCGTCAAAAACAGGAATCATGATTTTTTGGAGGGGCTGACGTACCTTCTGATTTACTTCTTTTCGCTTCCGAATAGAATGTACCAAAGAAGATATTTGCTGCGCCATATCCATTCTTTCCTCTAGCAGTTTGTCTGTTTCTGCCTCCTCTATATTTGGATAAAAAGCAAGGTGAACGCTCTCGCCCCCCATTAAATCTCGATAAAGTTTGTCAGAATAAAACGGAGCAAAGGGACTCATCAGAATAGAGACATTTTTCAGGCACTCATATAATGTTTGGTACGCTGCTTTTTTATCGGTATTCATTTCTCCTTTCCAGAAACGGCGACGACATAAGCGAACGTACCAATTAGATAAGTTTTCAGAGACAAAGTCCTCAATCAAACGAATTGCGCGCGTAGGCTCCATATTTTCCATTTCATCTTGAACCTGACGCTTCAATGTATTTAGGAGCGAAATAATCCACCTGTCTAATTCTGCTCTTTCCGATACTGGTATCCGTTCTTCGTACTGAAACCCGTCAATATTTGCATAGAGCGCGAAAAAGTTGTAGGTATTGTAGAGTGTCCCAAAGAATTTACGTTGCACTCCTCCGATTCCTTCTATATCAAATTTCAGGTTTTCCCAAGGAGAGGCATTTCCAATAAGATACCAACGCGTAGCGTCTGCCCCAAATTTATCTATGGTTTCAAACGGATTTACCACATTTCCTTTGGACTTAGACATCTTATTCCCATCTTTGTCCAAGACTAGCCCGTTTGCAATTACGCTTTTGAAGGCAACACTATCTTCCAACATAACAGAGATGGCATGAAGGGTAAAAAACCATCCTCTTGTTTGGTCCACACCCTCTGCAATAAAGTCTGCAGGGTAGCTTTTTTTAAAAACCTCTTGATTTTCAAAGGGATAATGCCATTGAGCAAACGGCATTGCGCCGGAATCAAACCATACATCTATGAGGTCTTTTTCACGATACATCGGTTTACCGGAAGGAGACAGTAAAATTAGGTTATCTACATAGGGTCTATGAAGGTCAAAATCTTTATTCACAGGATTATGAGACATAAGCCCCGCAACTACTGCCTTTTGAATTTCTGCCTGCAATTGAGCCACAGAGCCTACGCATATTTCTTCACTCCCCTCTTCCGTTCTCCATATCGGTAAGGGGATTCCCCAATATCTTGAACGCGATAGATTCCAATCCACTAGGTTTTCAAGCCATGTACCAAAGCGTCCGCTACCGGTAGATTCCGGTTTCCACGTAATCGTTTTATTTAATTCTACCATTCTATCTTTAACTGACGTAGTCCGAATAAACCAGCTATCTAATGGATAATAAAGAATAGGCTTATCAGTACGCCAACAATGCGGATAGTTATGTTCGTATTTTTCTTTTTTAAACAATTTATTTTCAAGCTGAAGTTTCAGCACAATCCTATCATCTACGCTTAGATACTCTCCGGTACGGGTCACGATGGAGCGAATGAGCTTATTGAGTTCGGAGGTTTCTGCTAGATTTTTCAGACGTTCTATCTCTCTTTGTTTTTCGTTTTCGTTAAGATAAGCCTCCTTCACATATTCATTGGCAAAGTCTGTTACTTCTGCTACAAATCTCCCTTGCCTATTGACGAGAGGGGCTTCTTTTTCTTCTCCGTC